>JAYRNE010000458.1:0-6272 GCA_041912355.1 Chlamydiales bacterium | reverse complement strand
GGGGTTACTCATGGCTCTGCCCAATAAAAACTTTTTGGCACTCGTGCCCGTGCCCGTGCCCGAGCCCGTGCCCGATGCTTTACAGCCCATGCAGTTAGGCAAAATATTCGATATCATAAAAAAGCGAACGGCAGCTTTAGCCGAAGCTAAAGCTGCCGTTCGTGCTTAAAAGTTTTAGTTATTCCTAAACTTTAATCACATGTTGGACATGGTGCACATGGCTCAGTAACTCCTGGTGTGCAAGATGTTACTGTTCCACCAGTATTTGGACCTGGGCAGCATGGTGTGAAGCAGTATGATACTAATGGTACCGCTGTAACTGCTTCGCAGAGTGTTCCACCATTCTTCACAAAGGAACATCCTGTTACTGGATCAAATACAAATTCTGAACCTGTAGGACCACAGAAGTCGCCACAGATAAATGTATTAAAGAATCCTGTTAGGAACAAGCTGTTACACTGTGGTCCAAAACCTTCAATACCATTGCTGTAATCCCATAGCTGTGTTCCAGAAAGGTTTACACCGTTAAGGATTTCACAGTAGGAAACAAATCCATAGTAGTGAACGTTCACAGTATTGTCAAAGCGTGTTCTTTCAGCCACAACGAGGTCTGAATTTTGCGCGTTGACATAACCATGGATGCGTGATTTGTACATGTAAAGCATTGCAATACCTGTAACGTTTACATTTCCAAATACTTCAGCATTCAAGGAAAGTTCCGCTGGCAAGCAGGTTGCACCATTGTAGGTAACCTGTGATGCTATGCAGAGGTCGCAGTTGTTAAGAGCACATGTTGGGTCCTGAACAAGAGGCTGGAACGCGAGCTCTTGAGGAATTGTTTCTTCCTGAGCTTGCTTGTTCTTCACGCCAAGGAAGTCCCAAATGCCTTTTTTGACCTTCTTCTTTCCTTTTACTTTGCCATTCTTCTTGTGCTTAGCTTTACCCTTTTTGCCTTTGGCTTTTTTGCCATCGTACTTATGGTGGTGCTTAACTTTGCCAGCTACAGAACTTGAGCCGCTTACATCACTTGGAAGATCGCTTCTTGAAAAGTGTGTTGTACCTGATGAATGGCTGTATCTTTCGTGACCTGAAGAGTCGCGATAGAGGCTATTATCAGAACGACGCATTGTGCCATCATCTTTACCAAGGTGCATCTTCACTGAGCTATCAGATGCCCATGTGCTTCCTGAATCCGTAAGGAGGATGCGGCTTCCGGAATGCTTCACATAGGTGCTGTCTCCACGATGCTTTTTCACATCGCTAGAGTATGAGCGCTTTGACCATGAGCTATTTGAAGCTTTATTAGTAGATGAATGCCATCTTGTCATATCGCCATCACCATGGATGCGAACGCCACGGCTTGAATGGTGTCTATAGTGCACGCCATTCGTTGTTGTGGATGATGAAGATGATGAATGTGTTGATGCTGAGCATGAATCATCGCCACAAGCGTTTGCATTAATCACGATATCACCTGAAATGCGGAACTTATTCGCATAGCTTTGATATGGAATGATTGCATCAGCAATTGTGTTTAATGTTGTGATAGAAAGTGTTGGGCGTACGCCGCTTGTTACATCACATACAGTTGGGGAAAAGACGATACTTACACGTGAATCATCGCCTTCTGGTTGGCATGCACAGGCTGAAAAGTCACCAAGGCTAACTGGGCCTAAGCCAATTAAGTTAACTTTTGTGAAACCAGCAATGTTGATTGTTGACTGTTCATCATCATCGCCTAAGTTATAGCAACCTGCAGCGATTAAAATATTGACTACACGGCAGTTTTTGCAGCTTGTGCAGTCTGCAAACTTTGCCTTGTCAACAGCACGCTGAATGGATGAATAAGGAGCGGCAATTGAACCTGTTTGATCATGTGCAGGAACTAAAGTGCAGCCATCTACATAGATATCGCAGCTAAGTGGCACAACTTGAGCAACATGGCCATCACGACCAGCAGGACCTTGTGGACCTCTTTCACCAGCACATCCTTTTTTTCCAGTTGGACCGCGCTTACCGCGTGAGCCACGCTCGCCCTTTTCACCTTTTTCACCTCTTTCACCTTGTGGACCTTGTGGGCCTTGAGGACCTTGAGGGCCTTGTGGACCTATGCCACCCGGTGTACCAGGAGCGCCTTGTGGACCAGTAGCACCTACAGGACCTTGTTCACCTTGAGGACCTTGTGGACCTTGTATACCAGGAATACCTTGAATACCTTGAGGACCCATTTGACCCTGTGGACCGTCTTCTCCCGTATGGCCTGAGCTACCAGTTTTACCAGTCTCTCCGCGCTTACCGCGATGACCACGAGGGCCGCGTTCGCTACTTGAGTCATGTCTTCTTCTTGCTTTTTCAACAATATCACTAGCATCTAACGAAAAGTCGGCAAAATTATAATCTTTTGCTTGGACTGTACTCATACAAAGCTGTGTACAAACAGCTAGAAGAGTAAGTGTACAGTATTTCTTCAACATGTTTTCCTCCATTTTGATAACACCTTTTGCCGCCGATACGGAAGCAAATATAAAATACTAATTGCACTCCTCACCGTAAGCTGTTATTGAATATTGGTCAACAAAAAAAGTAGACTATCAAAAAAATTCAAGAGCACGATCAAAGGACCAAAAGGACAGCCATAACAGTTAGTACTGTCCTTATATCTTTTTGATCCCTTGATCTCGGTCTAGAGTGTTGGAAATATCAGGGCTTTACACTAACTCGGCAAGCTGTTCGGCCAAAGCTTCCTTAAGCTTTTCCCGGAAACCGACAACCTCTTCTTGTAAAAGAGAGCCGGTATGGGCTTTAAGAAATGGTAACACCCGTTCAGGGTCTAAAAGATCTTCAGAAATTGTAGCCCATTCAGGCTCATATAAAAAAAGTGAACATTGATGAATAAAGGCATGCTTATTTTTGCGCTGGCTAGAGCCCCCTACCTTTTTTCCTTCATGCATGATGTCATATATAGTAGGATTTGCCATGCAAAGTTCGTCAACAACATCTTGCACACCTACTTTAAGTAGTGAGCAGCAACTCTTTGGAAGAAGGGACTTTACAGCCTTAAGCACTTGCGTATTAATTAGATGATAACGCTCTAAGGGAGGCAATGAAGTGAGAGGGTTCTTTAAAGGTAGAGCAAAAGTGAACGAAAAATCAGTGCCATGAAAGATAAGCCCACCACCTGTTGGGCGCCTTGCAGCTTTTGGTAACCCACCTTTTAACCACTTGCTAGGGTCTATAAAGTAGCCATAGGTAATATGGCCCCTTGTAAATTCGTAAAAGCGCAAGGTAGCATGACTCACGCCCTCTAAAAGGCGCTCATCATGCTCCATATGGAATAGGCTTGAGTTTTTGCCGCTATCAACTAGCGTGTAAGGATTGGGTGCCATTTCTCAGTCAACCTATCGCCAAAGACATACCCCTGTTTTTTGAGCTCATGAGTATAGGCATCATTTGGCTGTAATACATAAAGTGCCTTCTCTTCTGCCCACCCAATAACGATATACTCCTCTTCACGATTAAGGGGTAAGAGGGCTAAATCACAAACAGGCTCGGCAAAAATGCCATGACTTTTTTTCCCGCCTTTGTCATCAACGCTCAAAAATAGTGCCATGACAAGTCCTCGAATGCATACTTCATTATACAGATTACTAATAGTAAAAGGTGGACGAAGAAGCTGGTCAAATCCAAAGCGTAGAGGACGCTTACGAGAAAGCTCACTAGCAAGCTTTGCAAGACGAGGTAGGTGTGTAACAGACTTTACGCTCTCTGAAAAATAAGAAAGATCACGTAAGACAGTCCCGGGTTTTGCGATCCCCTTAACTAGCTTGGAATGCTCTTCGGCTGTTAGCAGATCATCAAACTCAATAAAGTGATGTTTCTCAAAAAAAAAGTGCTGATCGCGACTAATACTATATTTCACATTTGCCTCTTGTGGGTAACAGGGAAGTATTGTACCCTTAAATCTTATGAACTTCCAAGAGCTTTTTTCACAAATTCCTGCCATCGAAGCGCAACTAGCATATACTTTTTCAAAGCCAGAGCTACTTATACGCGCCTTTATTCATCGATCGTACCTCAATGAACATAAAGATGTCGCCTACAGTGACAATGAAAGACTTGAATTTTTGGGTGACTCAATTCTCAATTTTCTAGTAGCAGAATACCTCTACCAAAACCTTCCCGACGTTCCTGAGGGTAGGCTCTCATCGCTTCGAGCCCACGCGGTATCAAGTACTGCATGCATGCGCTACTTTGAAAAGCTAAACCTTCAAGAATATATGCTTGTAGGCCGCGGAGAACTTCTGCAGACAAGAAGCGGCACAAGAAGCTCTATTATAGCCGATATGTTTGAAGCACTTCTTGGCGCCATCTACTTAGATGGTGGACTAGACAAGGCAAGAAGCTTTTTGATAACCCATTTTGAAAAACCTCTTAAAGAGCTTTTAGACCTACCTGAGCAAAACTACAAGGCCCTTTTACAAGAGTTTACTCAAAAAACCTGGCAAAAAATTCCCTCCTATAAAGTTATGCAGGAAAGCGGCCCAGATCATGAGCGGCTCTTTACTGTGGGGGTATTTATTGATGAAGAGTGTATTGCTCAGGGCTCTGGCCACAATAAAAAAGAGGCAGAGCGTTTAGCTGCAAAAGAGGCAATAGAAAAATTGCGAGGAACCCCATGAAAGGGTATTATTGTTTAACTCACCACAGAGTCACTGAGCCCACAGAGATAAATGAGAACAATGAGAGATTTTTAATAAATTCTCACACTCTCTCTGATCTCTTGCTCCTCGGTGATCTCTGTGACTCGGTGGTGTAAAATATGTCACAAAAAGTAAAAAGCGCCTGGTATTGCTCCTCATGTGGCCACAAGCAGCTTCGCTGGGCAGGACAGTGCCCAAGCTGCCATGAATGGAACACCCTGCAAGAAGAGGTTGAAGCTCCGCAGCATTCTAGCCGCGTAAATCTCACCCCAGTAAAACCAAAGACAGGTCCTATTGCCTTAAAAGATATTGTCGTTGGCAAAACTGCGCGCACATCATCAGGACTACAAGAATTTGATAGAGCAGTAGGAGGCGGGCTTGTTGCAGGCTCTTTAACCTTAATTGGGGGCGATCCGGGAATCGGCAAGTCAACGTTAAGCCTACAGATTGCTGCAAGCTTTGCACAAGAGGGATGCTTAGTACTCTACGTTTGCGGAGAAGAGTCTTTAGAGCAAACATCGATGCGCGCAAAGCGCCTTGGCATCACGCAGGATAACATCCTCTTTTTAAATGAAACTGATACGAGTGTGATCACACGCGCTATTGACGAAGTAAAGCCAAAACTCGTGATTATTGACTCAATTCAGATCATGTATAAGCCTGAGATTCCCTCCGCTCCTGGAACGGTCTCACAGGTACGTGAGTGCGCATCACTCTTTATGCAGATTGCAAAAAGCCGAGAGGTCAGCACCATCTTAATTGGCCACGTCACAAAATCTGGTGACATAGCAGGCCCGCGCGTTTTAGAACACCTTGTAGACACCGTACTCTACTTTGAAGGCGATAAAGAGCAGCAGTTTCGCCTCTTACGCCTATTTAAAAACCGCTTTGGGCCAACAGATGAAATCGCTGTTTTTCAGATGACAGAAGGGGGCCTTCAAGAAGTCAAGAACCCCTCCATGCTACTTCTTGAAGAGCGTATGAAGGGAGCTTCTGGCTCTTCAATCATTCCAACAGTAGAGGGCTCTCGGCCCTTTTTAGTTGAAGTGCAGGCACTCGTTACGGATTCTTACTACCAGCAGCCCTCTAGGCGCGCTACAGGAATCGACACAAATCGCTTAGCACTTTTAATTGCTGTTTTAGAAAAGAGAGCCCGTTTTAAACTTCATGGCTCAGATATTTTTGTTTCTGTAACTGGCGGCATTCGCGTTAATGAACCCGCCATTGACTTGGGAGTCCTACTTTCCATGGCCTCCTCTTTTTCTAACCGCTCACTTGATCCTGACACGCTTGTAATTGGCGAAGTTGGCCTTGGAGGCGAAGTGCGGGGCGTAAGCCGCATAGAAGCTCGCATAAAAGAGGGCCTGCAAATGGGCTTTACAAGATGCATAATTCCTAAACGTAATATGGCTACGACACTTCCGAGCGGCATGAAGTTAGTAGGCGTAAGCTGGATTGATGAGGCAATAGATGAACTTATGCGTTAATGTAGCAGCTCGCAGCTCAAAGCTTTCTCAGATACAGGTGTGGGAGGTGCTAAAAGAACTTCATGCCTTTCACCCAAACGTTAGC
>JAYRNE010000457.1:0-2115 GCA_041912355.1 Chlamydiales bacterium | reverse complement strand
TATCAGGGACACGTTATTGCAACACAAAAAGCAGGCAGCACGAATATAGATAACGTGGGTGAGGAAGGTATTAAGACTGCCCTCAAAACGCTATTGGATGGGCTTTTGATGGGAGCTGATGTTATTGAGCGCTCGGCAGTCATCACGGGAGCAGCTGGTGCAGAAACTGAGCCAGTGCAAGACATATTTCACCAGGTATTTAGAGCGTACGGTTTTAAAGATGATGCTATCGTTACAACATACGATGGGGAACTCGCGCTAGAACTTGTTGGTGATACGGGTATCATCCTTATTGCTGGGACTGGTTCTGTATGCTATGGAAAAAGGCTAGAGAACTCGTGGCTTGTTGGCGGCTTAGGCTGGCGCCTTGGTGATGAAGGAAGCGGCTATGACATAGGTATTCATGCTATACAAGCTGCCCTTGCTCACGAGCTTGGCTGGGGCAGGCCGACAGTACTTACAGAGGCATTAAAAGAGTACTTGCAAGTGCCTGACCTATACAGCCTCATCACCCCTGTAAATGGCGGGGACTTTTCTGTGGGGGACATTGCCGCTTTAGCGCCACTTGTCTTTGCTGCAGCCGATGCTGGTGATTGTGTAGCACAAGAGCTAGTAGAGTATGCGAGCTCGCAGCTTGCAAGTATGCTTGAGCGCATGGTTAGTATCGGTAATTTCTCCCCCTGCAACCTCTACTTTTTTGGCGGTACTTTTAAACACAAAAACGCTCCAGAGTACATCCAAATAATCCTAAATAAAGCCGGCCTTCAGGCCTTTCAGCCCTTTATCCAGAACGTACAGACAAACCCAGCCACGCTTCTCGTCCAGAAGATTTTAACAAGGAGTGAACATGCAACCACTTTTCCATAATAAATACCTCACCGTAAAAGAGCCTGAAATTCCCTTAGCGCCAGGTGCTGTAGAAATAGTAAGTAATGATGATGTGTGTAAAACGCCTGATATTCTTTACGGCAAAATCTTTAGGGTGTATCACAACCTTAGACGATATTGGACGGAAAATACTCTTGCTCAAGGCTGCTTTTATCTGGAGAGACGAGAGGGGGATAAAACCATTCGCCAGATTATTCCCTATGCTCATGGAGGCATGAAAGGCACCTGTCGTCAACTTCAGGTAACCTGGAACCTTATGTGTCCATCACTTGCCTTGACATCCCAACAACTACTTGGCGATAAACAAGGCCTAGAAGCTGCCCTAAAACGAAAGGTGGCTTTGCAACCTCTACAGGGTAAGCAAGGGAACGATCCCTTCTGTAGAGCGGATAGAATTGCCGCCCAACAGATTTTAGAAAAAGAGCATGTGCGTGTTCTTTATAACTATAAGCCACTTTCTACTCATGACCTCCTTGTAACAGCAAAAGACCACACACCAACTTTTGATGAAGCAAGTTTTATTGAAGCTATGAGTTTTGGCTATACTGCCCATCCAAAGTATGCTGCAAAAGGCTTTCGTATTATGTATCTTACAATGGCAGATCATCCTTTTGCAGGCCAAACGGTTCCTCACGCCCATGTTCACGCTACTTTTGCCAAGGACTGGAAAGAGGAGCTTAGAGGTATTTTTACAGTAGTGCGGAAGATATTTGTAGATTCCTGGCTAGATCTTTTCCCTTTTTCGCCTTTTAAGCTATCTAACAAACAGCTTTCTAATAAAATTCAGGTCGAAAGAGAAATTCTTGGGGTGTAGGGCAGGGGATTTTCGACCGATTCTCACCCCTGAAAGGCATAGTGTTGTACACAACTATTTCTTGACAGCATTTTTTCAGGGCAAAGCCCTGGTTTATAATAGCCTAGGGCAGCGCCCTAGGTATGTTGTGGACCTGAATTGCAGGGTGAAGCCTTGCGTTATAGGGAGCGCTGAAAGTGCGATTTTTAGCGTAACACATACATGCAGCTAGATCCGCTAGATTTTCTGGACAGGATTTCAAAGTTTATCCCCTATCCACGCCGTCACCGACACCATTTTCACGGCGCCTTTGCCCCGAATTCTCCATTGCGGGCAAAAGTGGCCTCAAATGCGCAAAAAAAGCTCGAAAATAGTCCCAAAGCGATGCAAGAAACTGCCGAAAAGATTAAAAAGACAGCTAATTCCTCTTGGGC
>JAYRNE010000456.1:0-2547 GCA_041912355.1 Chlamydiales bacterium | reverse complement strand
GTGCAAAAATGCCTTTATTGGGCAAAGCCATATGTTACTTCCATGGATCCATGCACTCGTGCCCGTGCCCGTGCCCGAGCCCGTGCCCGAACGCTGACACCCACAACGGCATGCAAAGCATACCGCATATCGCTGTCCTTTATGTCCTTTTGGCCCTTTTACCCTTGACTTTAGTTCCCCAATCTCAGTACATTGCCTCCCATGAAACGGCTATTTTTTTTACTTATCATGCTTTCAGCGCCATGGTTAATGGCAGCAGATAAAAGTGTGCTTGTGGCAATACTTGCACGCAATAAGGCGCACGTCTTACCGCGCTATTTGCAGTGTCTTAGCAAGCAAGAGTATCCCAAAAAGCTCATGAGCATATACATTAAAACTGACAATAACTCTGATGCTACCCGAGAAATTTTAGAGCAATGGGCCCAGGAAAATAAAGAGCACTATAAAGAGATTATCTTTGACGATGAGGCCCCAGCTGCCCAAATTACAGAAAGAGACCCCCACGCATGGACACCCTTTCGCTTTAAAACCCTTGCCGAGATACGCAATAAAAGCATGCAAAAGGCTCTTGAGCGCGGATCTGACTACTACCTTGTTGTAGACTGTGATAACTTTATTGCTCCATGTACAATAAGCGACTTAGTTGCCAAAGATAAGCCCATTATCGCCCCCCTCTTACGTAACATTCCAGAACCTAATGACCTCTACTCCAACTTCTTTTATTCGTGCGAGCCAAATGGCTACTACAAAGACCACCCAAACCACATCCCCATTTTAAAACGTGCGCTTGTTGGCACCTTTAAAGTAGACCTTGTCCACTGCACCTACCTTATCAACAGTAAATACATAAACCAGCTTAACTACATTGACGGCACTGACGACTACGAATTTATTATATTTGCAAGAATCGCAAGAAAAAACGGCGTAGACCAGTACATCACGAATGAAAAAGAATATGGCGTGCAAGTCCACTTCAACAACAACGTCACATTAGAAGAAGAAAAAAGCCGCCTTGAGGCAATTTTAACTTTGCCTTAAACACTGCCGGAGCGGCCGCCGTCGATGCGGAAATTTGAGCCGGTGATATAGTCTGAAAGAGGTGAAGCTAAGAAGGTGACGAGGGCTGCTACCTCTTCTGGCTGGCCTAGGCGGCCAACTAGTGTTGGCAAAATCTCTCGGGCAACGCGCCGTTCTACTTCCTTCCACTCTTGATTCCATTTGCGCTCAGCTGCTAATTGCGTAAAGGTCTCTTTAGTGCCAGGGGTGACGATTGGGCCAGGAGAGACTGTGTTAACCGTTATTCCAGTGCCTGCAAGCTCTTTAGCAAGGCTTACAGTCATGCTGAGGTTTGCCGCCTTAGAAGCTGCATAGTCGGGATTTGAGGGGCTTGGAATAAAGCCTGCTATACTTGAAATCTGGATAATCCTTCCCCAGCCACTTTTTCGCATCTGAGGCAAGATCCATTGGACCATACGCACCATAGAAACGACATTTACATTAAAAATAGAAACCCAATCTTCAGGACGAGTATTACTCCAGTCCTTAACGGGAAAGGCCCCAGCGTTGTTTACCAATATGTCTATGCCGTTAAAGGCTTTTATGGCATCTACTGCTACAGATTCTGCCTGTGCATCAAAGCCAAGGTCGCCTCGTACGCCAACGGCTTTTCCGCCACTTTCTAGTATCTCCTCCACAACGCGATCAATAGCCTGCTTATTGCGTCCGTGCACTACTACCTGTACGCCCTCTTTAGCTAGCTCCTTAGCAATAGCTTCGCCAATTCCTGAGCTACTTCCAGTAACGAGTGCCCGCTTTCCCTGTAGATGAAGATCCATAATGTACTATACCTTTTTTCTCTATATGAGAAATTTGGCAAATAAATTCAAGGTCAATAAGAACAAGATATGGAGGATCGCAAGCGCAGGATAGCTCAAAACGATAAAAACGATATAACGATAATAACGATAATATTTTAGAAACAAGTAAGAGATTTTATGTTTCTTTTTTTATCGTTATTATCGTTATATCGTTTTTATCGTTACTTGCTTATCATGCCGCTTGCGATCGTGCTTATCTTGTTCTTATTTTTGAGATAGACGCCAATGCTTAAGTAAGTCAAGTATCCGTGTCTTTGTGTGATCAACTACAACGGTAAGGCCGGGCTTGATGCCGGTTTCAGAAAGTTCAAAGGCGCGCATGGTGTTGCATATGCGGCCATCTAGCCGTACACCTATGCCTTTAATGCCAGACATGTTGCCCCAATCGCCAAACATCTCTAGAGTCATCTCGCAGGCAGTAATTAAAAAGATCACCCGCTTGCCGGGGTTTTGCTCAATAACTTGAAATATTTTATTTGCAATATAGTGGATGGTAGGAATAAAAACTGGCACAGTACGCTCATCAGGAAGCGCATTTACGCACTTACCAATAAAGCACTGGCGACAGACAGGATTTTCAGGATCATGTATACATGCATCCGTAAAGCGACCTGAAGGGCACTCAAAAGGCTTTTCACAATAAGAAAAGCCTACTACAAGCAAGGAATCT
>JAYRNE010000455.1:0-2715 GCA_041912355.1 Chlamydiales bacterium | reverse complement strand
TAAAGAAGCCGCTTAAGCTCTTGGCTTGAAGCCTCTGAGTTGCACATAGCAAAAAGGCGTGGAAATAGCTCATGTAGCTCTGGATCGACCTTAGCCATTAACGCTACAAGTTGGCTATAGGCAGTAGGAGAGCCCTTCTGAGCAAGTAAGTATGCAGCCTCAAGCCGAACAAAGAGGTCGTTTGACTTCATGGCACGCTCAATGATCTCAAAGGCAAGCTCCGTATCAAATGAAGCTGCCACCGACACTGCTAAAAGCTGTAGCTCCGGGTGGTCAAACTGGATTGCCTTTGCAACTATGGGAAGCCCTCTTTCATCATGAGCAATGCCGATGCCATAAAGGCAGGTGATAATATCCTCAAGCTCGTTGCTCTTCATGCCCTGTTCAAATAAGGCAAGCCCCAGTTTTTCTAGCGTTCCCTCATGAAATAGATAGGGGTCTTCGACTTTTAAAGCTAAAAGCTGATCTATTGCCTCTTCAGTCTTTTTTGCCTGAATCATATAAAGAACCCGCGAAACCCTATTCTGCATAAAGGCTTTATCGCTTTGCTCGGATGGCATTGGGAGGTTGTGGTCTATGACAACATCATCTTCTTCATGTGGGCGCGTGCAGGAGCACGCAAGTATAAGGAGTAATAGGTAACGCATACTATAATAATCTCATGATTGTGCGATTTTTACAACAGGGACGAAAAGGACGAGGGACCAAAAGGACAAAAGACATAAAGGACAACAATAACTGTTATTGTGTCCTTTCTCCCTATTAATCTAGTTCTTTGAGGTAGTCCCAAAGGTCTATCCCCACATACTTGAGAACTCGCCGCAGGGCATTGACAGGCAGGCCCATGACATTGTAGTAGCAGCCGTCTATTCTTCTAACAAAAATAGAACCGCTTTTTTGAATGGCGTAGCTGCCAGCTTTGTCGTAGAGGCCATGCACGCGCATATAGCGGTGTACCTCATCCGGAGTTAGGGCGTTGCAGAGGACCTTTGTCTCTTCTTCTTCAGTATAAAACTTGCCTGCTTTGTAAGCGACAACAGCTGTTATCACAGAATGCCACCTGCCAGCAAGGCGATTAAGCATGGCGCGAGATTCTTCTTCACTACTTGGCTTGCCAAGGGAGATGCCATCTATAGCCACTACAGTATCTGCTGTGAGGATAATATCATCGGGATAGTGCGCAGCAAGGGCCTTTGCTTTATTAAGAGCAAGGTCACATGCCAGCTTTTTGGCATCGCCTGAATAGGGAATGCTCTCTTCATCAAAGCTAGAGGCCACCTGTATAAAGGGCAGAGAAAAGTAGCGCATAATTTCTGCGCGGCGTGGGGAGTAAGATCCTAAAATAATTTCTTTCATTTCTTAGTTGCCGTAAATAGGGTTGCGATGCCACATGTTTGGGGTATGAACCTGCAATCCGTAAAACCCGCCTCTTCAAGCTCCTGAACAAGCTGCTCAGGCTTTATAAAGGTCTGAACACTTTTTTGAAGATACTTATAGGCATCCTCATTTGCAGTAAGAGCGCGTCCAATAAGCGGGACCATGGTTTTAAGATAAAGCTTGTGAAGAGCCCCAAAGATAGGATTTTCTGGTCGCGTAAGTTCAGCTATACAAAGAGCTGCGCCTGACTTTAAGACCCGATAGAGCTCTTTAAAGCAGGCAAGCCTATCATCCACATTGCGAATCCCGTAGGCTATCGTGACAACGTCAACACTATTGTCATCTAAGGGTATAGCTTTAGCATCAGCCTGATAAAAATAGGCACAATTTGCTGGTATTGTCTTCTTCGCGATGTCAAGCATCTCTTCAGAAAAATCCACGAGGTGGTAGGTTCTAAAGCCACTCTTTTTCACCATACGCTTTGTAATTTCACCAGTTCCTGCACAAAGATCTAACACTATTTCTGGGTTATTTTTTAAGGCAAGAGCAACAAGGCGTCTATTCCAGAGGTGGTGCAAATAACATGACATAACTGCATTACCCAGATCATAGCGCGGTGCTATGCTGTTAAAGAGTGCGCGTACACTTGCCGGGTTATTTTTGTCATAATATGTCATACAGCACACTGAGAGCCGCATTTAGCAAAAAGGGAAGCAAAATGCTCGAGTCCTTGAAAGTGGTCTGAATCAAGGTAGTAGTCAAATGACTTATAGTACTCATTAACCACTTGTTCATCTAAGCCAGATTTTGCTTGGGCTTTGGCTATTATTTCATGAAAGTTTGTGTTCGAGTAGTCGTAGGCCATCATAAGCTTTTGATGAAATTCACGAACCTCTTCTGGCCAGTCCATCCAGGAATCTATACGCGTGGCAAAGACTCCAAAAACAAAGGGCTTTTGTGTGTAGCTATACCACTCACTTGCTAAATCATATGTCTTCACACTCTTATCCGGAAAAAATGTGAGGCACTCATCACCTATTACTAACGCCGCATCATAGCGGGAAAGTAGCTCATGCACAGATAGCCCACGTGGTGCTTCTACAAACTTTGGGGTAACATGCCAAAAATGTTCAGCAAGCACCTGCAACAGCATTGCAGAGGTGGTAGTTGCATCTGAAATCGCAACCTCCTTGCCATCAAGAAGCGATATATCGTACTTACTATAGAGACAGACACTCTTTACAGACTTATTAGTGCCAATTCCAAGGTTTGTAAGCAAGATATAGCGATCGCGATTCTGGATGAATGTGGCACTACTTACAAGGCCAATTTCGATTG
>JAYRNE010000454.1:0-4604 GCA_041912355.1 Chlamydiales bacterium | reverse complement strand
TGCAAGGAGTAAACCCTCATTAGTAATTCATAATCGAGGAGCTTTATGGAATCTCCAAATTCTCTTGTATGGCCGAATGCTCTTTATGGCAATGTGCAGAAGGACGTTGTCTTGGCAGAAAATGATGATGCGCTAGATACTCTTAAGCCCCTTGATAAAAAAATTGCAGAGCTTCGCGCTGTATTTGTTAAGATAAAGGCTGAACTTGACGCTCTTGAGTACGCCTTTAAATGGCGCACCTCGGAAGACTTTTCAAAGCTTGAGCGTATCGACGCCGAGATGTGCGCTCTTGCCGAGCGTTCGTTTGGTCCTTCGGGAGTTCTTAGACAGCTTCCTTGTCAAACAGATAAGGCACGAGCCTTTACCCTCTTTATTGATGCGAAGGTGCTTGAAAGCGAGATTATGCAGGCTGCAAAGGTCGTAAAAACTCTTAAGCGCTTTACGGCATCAGCTCATGAGCGGGCACGATTTCAGGAGTATGCTCAAGTAAAACTCAAAAAATATGAAACTGACCTTCCTCCTGTTGTTGAGGAAGAGGCAGATTCAGTCGAAGAAGAGCAAAAAAATCCTGAATATGGCCTTTGGTCCCGAATTCCTCGCCATCTTTATGGGTATTCGACGGTATTAAGCTATACACCACTAATGGGTGGAGATCCTTATAAACAAGCCTCAGAGCTTGCCGCCAAGCTTGAACTAAAAGTGGGGCAAAAAATATGGCGCTTTGTGGAGCGGCTTGATGTGCGCATAAATGAATTTTCTGCCTCGCAGGTTGTTTCTCCTGATGATTGGAAAGCCCTTAGGACGGGGCTAGCAGAAGATGGTGAGAATCTAAAGGAGCTTTATAAGCAGTTTAGGCTGCTATCATCTCGTCTTGATGCTCTTCCTGATGATAAATTCACCCCCTATGTTCGAAGTTATGCTCATGGCCTCTTATACATGCTTTTCGAAGCCAAGCGTAAGCTTAATCGCCTGGCAGCGCGTACAGAAGAGCGGGCTTTTTATTGCTTAAAAGTGATTAATGGCACAAGGCAACTTTTTGAGGGTGGTGAACTTGTGGTCAATAGGCTGCTAGAGCTTTATAACGTCCATATGTTGTTACAAGATGTAGATGCCTATGATGAAAAGCCTAATAGCTTTCACCGCTTTCTCTCTCGCATACATAATGAGCTTCGAGAGTTTTTTGTAGCTCTTGGCCATGAGGCGGTAGAGCTTACGGAGCAAGAAGAGCAGGCCAAAGCCATGGTGCTATCTAAAACCTATCCTGCTGAAGCTAAAGAGAAGATGATGCCACCAGAAATTACCACCTATCTTGCTAAAAGGATGGTGGCGGCATGTTTATTTCCATTACAGGATGGAATTGACGTTGAGCTTGAACTTGTTTGCTCGGCAATAATTGCTGATAGAGATTTATCGAGGCACTACTATAGCCTTCATCACAAGCATAAAGGTTTTGAGCCTATAATAACTGCGTATGATCGAATGTTTAAAGAAAGGCGACAAATGATAGCTAAAGAGCTTCATGAGGGTGTTCGCCTAGCATGTGATGCGCTTTCAGTAAAAGATATAAATGGCTATATGCACGTGGCTGAGAGGCTTGCAGTTTTTGCTTCAAGATGGTCAAAAGAAGCCTATCCCGTTCTTGCCACAATAGGCAGCTATCTTAAACGGGATGGCTATCCTCTATTTTATCCACGTATCGACCGAGCAGACATTCGCTTTTGGGCGGTTCGTGAGCCAAAAGAGCTTTTCCTGCAGCTTTCTGAGATTGAAGACCATGCTTCTGGCACCTTGCAGCAGTTTTTTGAGTCGCTAGTCTTTCGCTTACTTTCATCAGCCTTTCATGGAGAGCGCATTGCCAAGGTTACTGCTCAGATTCAGCTTGCAGGGCTCTATAATAATTCAGCATACGAGAGCCATTTTAGGCAGTTATCTAGTCAGGTGAAGGCGCTAGTTAATAACAACTCAATAAATAAGCTTCTTGACTATCGTTTTGAAATGCAGCCTAAAAAGAGCGCCATCCTTACAGATATGGAGATGAAGCTTCTTGAAGAGGGGCCAATTAAAGACCTATTTGAGGGGAAATTGCATCCAGAAGAGATCCCTACATGGCTCTACCCGCTTGTCAAGATGGAGAAGCTTTTCCAAGCACAAGATGCAATTTCTCTCTTCGGGCGCATGAAAAAAAGATGGAGCGAGCAGGATATTGCCAATTGGTATGATTATCATGAGTTAAAGCATCCGCCACAAGGCGATACTATCGACCAAAAATCGCGACAAGAATCAAGAAGAAAACTGCTTCAAGAGGTGAGGGGGTAATATGCAACCTGTAAGAGCTGTTGCTAACAACGGAGAGGTTACTTTAGCTAAGTTTACCCATAAAATTTCGAAGCTTGAAAGAAAAATTCAAGAGCTGCAGACAAGCTGTGTCCAAGTAGTGGCGCTAGATCCTGCGAAATCCCCGCGAGAGGTTGCTGGTTTAAATGCCAAAATAAGCGATATTACCGGCAAGCTCTATGGCCCTAAGGGTCTTTACTCTGCTTTTTTAGAACTAAAAGAAAAACGGGAGCTCTTTGCCCTTTGGCAGAAATTGCAGGAACTTGGCATGCAGTCTCTTGAGCTTGAAAAGACTGTAGAGCGTATTCAGGCGCTTCTTTCTTCCGATTTTACAGGGGCTTTTAAGGACTTTCAGAATGAAAAGAAAATATTTATAGTAGGATCACAAACACTACGTGAAGATCTTGAGGATCTTACTCGAATATGTACTCGCCATCTAGCACTTCCTACACATACCAAAATTCAAAGAATTAGAAGACGGGCGCTCCTGCAGATAGATCTTGCTCGCCAGAGTGTTTTACAGCTTCAGCATGCGAGCTTAGGCGATAGTGAAAATCGGTCACTTCAAGAGTTAAGAGCTAAAATTTCAGAACCGCTTAAAAAGCCCCTTGATGGCCCTGAAGGTGACCCAGTTCTTGGAACTCTCCAAACGCTGATGATGGAAATTAAAAACCTTAAAGAGGCCTTGGCGCCTCTTGTAAGAGGGTTACACGATGGGTCTGGATTAAAGGCTGTTTTTGAAACCCGCTATTTCATGTATAGGGGAATAGTAGCTGTTGTAGAACGGCTACAGCACTCTCTTGAGACCTTTAGCGAAGATAACGTTGAAGCAATTTATACAATCTATGATGTAGAGCGGGAATTAGTATCTATACGCCAACTTTTAAGCCTTTTAAAGAGAGTGCAGGACCCAAAGCTCGAGCCACTTTTTAGGGTGCAAAAGAGCTTTAATAATTGGCTTTTGGTTGGAGATGCCACGACGTATGAGGCAGGATTAGAGTTTTGTAGGGCAGCAAGACTTTTTGAAGAGGCAGGGCGTGCCCTTGGGCCACCTAAGGAGTCATCAAAATTAAATACCCGGCTTCATCGCACCTATAATACGCTAAGAACACTCTTTATGCGTGAGTTGAAAGCTGCCCTCGCTCCTCAAGGACATGATAAGAGCCTTTGGCAAGAAATTGTGACAAATAAGCCCCAGGCTAATAAACCAGAGCTTGTTGTGAAGCTTGAAAGGTATATGCTAAGGCGCGTTGCGGCTGCATTATTTTTGAATGGTGGTGCACTAGACATCGAGCTTGAACTTTTGCTTTTAGTTGTTAGAAATAGTGAGGCCCTAAATGGGGTATGTACGAGCAATAAGGAGCTCAAAGAGCTGCTTGATTCCTATGATAAAGCTGTAAAGCTTCATCGTAGCGACGCCTTTTTGACCCATGCTTTAACCGTGCTATCACTTATCCATAAGGCTAAAGCTGTAGCTGGCAACCCTTTTGCTTACATAGAGGCATGTCAAAGCTGTTTAGAGTTTGCTAGAAGTCCTGTATCGGCTCTTGTGCAAAAAGAGCATAAAGAGCTTGTAGCCTTTCTGAATAGCCAGTTTGACGATCTTTTGAAGGACGAGGGCTATATTCCTTTAAAAGGAGCTTTTCGTGATGATGCGCTTGAAAACTTTAAAGAGGCTGTTAGTGACGGGCAAAAATTTATCACCATACTACGAGCTACGAAATATAGTGGTGAATGGCATCCTATTAACAGTGAAGAGTCCCATGCTTTTGAGAGCTTTTTGACAAGGGTTCTTGCTGCATGTTTATATAGCCAAGATGAAGGGGAAAGGCTGTTTGGTCAGGAGCTTTTTTCGCTCCTTATGGACCATGATGGCTACGAGGAGTATAGAAAAGGCATATCTAGCCCTACAAAGAGCTTGATAACAGCCAATACCGTCCAGAAGATTCGTCTAGGAGTGAAGTTAAGCGTTAATGAAGAAAAGGCTTTTTTAGAGGGACCTGCCCTTAATGCTCTTACACAAAAGAGCTTTCAGCTATATGACATCGTCATCCACGACGCCCTCTTTACAAAGGTAAAGGAAGAGGGGCAACAAGGTAGATTTTCGCAATATGTTCAAGGGCACCTTAAGGAGGGCTTTTCCCTTTGGTACGAGCGCCACGAACGGCAAGAAGGCTCAAATCAAGAGACGGTCGACCTCAACCTTATCTGGGACCTGCTACTGAAGTAAGTTTCACCATCTCTTCATAGCAGCAAACGGCAAAGTCGAG
>JAYRNE010000453.1:0-11509 GCA_041912355.1 Chlamydiales bacterium | reverse complement strand
TATTGGCATTAAAAGAAAAACATGGTGATTTGCCAGTTTATTTTTCTAATGGTGAAGATTTTATGGGTTTGTTGCTAAATGATATGGTCATTGATGAAGATGAAGAAGGTGAAGCAAAAAGTTTATTTATAGGGGCATAAAATGAAAATATCTGAACTAATCGCCGAACTATTAGCGTTAAAAGAAAAGCATGGTGATTTGCCTGTTTATTCTTGGGCTCCTGGCGAATACTATGATGAAATAAGGCCTCAAGATGTGGAATTTCACAAAGAGAATATTTGTGGTTTTCCAACGGATGGCATTTATTTATGAAAATCCAAAAAATAGTCGCTCTTAGATGGCGAATCATACAAGCCTATAATCAGCGCAAACTAATGAGCGAACCTTACAATATTACCGTGAATGGTAAATATATTGGCAAAATGACTGCGCGAGAATTTATCAATAGCGAGCATTGCTCAAGCGGGAATATTAACCAAGGCATATGGAAACTTTATGGGGTTAAAGGTGACGACGCTACGCCAAAAGATTAAAAAAGCCTATTACATACGGCATCTTAGGAAGGTTTGGCGAGACATGGGTTTAGATAATGTTCACCATTATGAACCATAATTCATTTAGTGTTCATGATTGTGGACTTTAAAACGGGATAATATATTTAGGAGTATTGCGATATGGTCGCAAAAATAGATCTATTTAAAGTTTGTTCAAGGCATGGTGAAATACCACCATCAGAAGTTAGGATTGAAAAAAACAAAAGATATCTTAAAGGATATCAACTGAAATGTCGCTTTTGCGATAGAGAGAAAAACAAAAGACAATATAAAAAAAAGGGTTTTATTCAAAAAGATTCTTGGGGGCAAAATAAAGATTTTTGCCGAATTCATGGCGCTTTAACTACAAAGCAAATTGTAATATTAAAAGAAGAGCGAAATAAGTCAGGCTTTAGTATCGCATGCGCGCTTTGTGTTGATGAAGATAAAGCCATTTGAGCAACATGACAAAGTATGGAGTACAAAACATGCTGCTCGCCTGACCTCTTTAGGATGTCAGCTGTTAGGTTACTAACAATACTAACTTACTTCAAAGGACTAACGATGAAGTGAGGAAGATTTTACCAAAAGGTGCTAGGCGACAAAAGGATCTAGGTAAGAAATTGATTTAGCGATAGAATCGAAAAACTTTTTAAACTCTCGGCGCACATATGGTCGGCAAACCTGTGCGCCTTCTACAGCACTAAGGATAGTGTATGCAGACAAATTGTAATACAACGTCACACAATAGCAAATGCCATCCGTCGGTTGGATCGCCTTAAAACGGCTTGGCAGGGCAGTATTTACCGTTTTTAACCTGACCCCGCCACCCTCATGCTAAGCCATTCTTAAAACGCGCCAGAGATGAAAAGAGAGCTTATCGGGAACCTCGATAGGGCTTGCTAGTGAATTCTTCTCCAAAAAAGCGAAAGCGAACTCTTATTAAGCCCCTGCGTACGACCGAAGGGAGTAGCACTGGCTGCCCGCCATAGAGGGCTTTATCTCGAATAGCCTCTTAGACAACAAATCAATCCCAAAATCACGCAAAAAATTTGCAGAAAATCGGACTAATTTTGTGTGCATTTTTGTGCCCCCTAATATAATAGATATAGACTCGCCTAGTGCCACGTGGGCTCTCGGCCAACTCTGTCCCTCTCACAGGGACAATCTGTCCCCACCACAGGGACAATCTGTCCCCACAGGAGGGACAAAACCAAAAAACTAGTTTAAAAGCGTGTATATCATGTGGTATTTTTTTGGGGACTTCTGATGGTAAAATTATTTTCCACATTTATAAGGCTGAAGAAATGCGACAAGAGCGAAAAAGGAAGGTTCGTCATGTTAGAGAGCATACAGAGATAGATCAAAACACGGGGGAGATTAAAAAATATGAAAGCACGACAGTTTCGGTTGCGGATACGGAGCCACCTTACGTGAAACTTTATATTGAGGATATATCCAAGTTATATGACTTGCCAGCAAGCGGAAAAGATTTGATTTACGCCTTGATCCGGATTATGGATTATCGAGGATATATATCACTTAACAAAGCCTACAAGGATATAATTTGCAAAGAGATTGGGATCCAAGATAAAACATTTAGAAATACTATTTCAAAGCTCATTAAAAAAGAGGTTTTAAAATTAATCGGAAAGGGATTATATGAAATGAACCCCAATCTTTTTGCTAAAGGAACATGGCAGGAAATACAAAAACGTAGAAATAATTTTAGGCTCATTATTGATTATTCTTATGATGGCGATAGAAAGATAAACGGAGAAGTAGCGGACGATCAAAAAACATCCTGCAAAACTATTCAATGACCAAACCTCATACCCACATAGCCGTTAATGCTCAGCAACTCCAAGAAAGGGCTTTGCAGTGGGCTAAGGAACGATTAAAAGCTAAAGGGGTATTCTTTCCCCTCCTAGACTCGAAAAAGTCACCAGAGGAAAACCACGCAGCTTTTCTGGCATATGGCCAAGCTGAGGCAGATCTCGTAAGAGAATACTTGCACCAACACCACTCATCTGCTAAGCAATCTGAAGAACCAAAACCAACCAAACATTACAAGGATTGGCATGACACCTAACAAAATGGATTTTAAAGAGTTTGAAAAAGAATGCATTAAGGAAACTTATACCCATGCCGACCAAGAGGTGTTTGGGATGCTTTATAGGCATGTGCCTACGCGTAAGTATGTGAACGTTCCTTCACCTTTTAAAAAGAAGGATGAGGCATGGGCATTGCAAAGACTGTATATCATGGTTAAGGAGAGTTAAGGATGTCTGACGGTTACCCGATTGATTATTTTAGGTGCCTTGATTGTTCAAAAAAGATTGTGACCGATGAGAGCGCGCATGTATCTACAAGCCAATTACTTAAACTTAGAGACGAGGTGAGGAATTTAAAGTATGAGCTGCAAGTCTTGCGCAAAGAGATGGAGCGCAATCAAAACCGCAATAGCGAGTTATTTTACACCCCATGCGTGTCAGTACCTGCAAACTGGCACATGGATGGATGGCAATGTCAGCAAGCCGCTTATGGCGTGCAAGATATGCAAGAAGGAAAAGAAAGAGGGAGAGGGGTATGACTTCGGGGTATGATGATTTTGACATTAATTATGTTGAGATCGAAGAACCTGAAAACTGTGAGTTTTGCGGGTGCATTATGGGCCGAAGTAATAGTGCGATAGAATTAGATTTTGGGGACGAACAATTTTATTTTTGCAGTGAGGAATGCGCTGGTGACTATAGAAGCGATCAAGATTGAAAAGATTTTAGACAAAGGATATGCAAGCGTACATCAAATAAGACAAATGCGTGATGCTGGTTATAATCTCTTAGTTGATTTTGATGATAAGATTGAAGATTTTAGAAATTACGAATATTTATTTAAAATAAAATTGGGTCCAAAAGAAGAAGAAATAAAAGAAAACAAATTAATTGAAAATGAAAACCAAGAGCTAATCTATCGCCAAATCTTAGAAGCTAATCAAATGATACTTGCCTATGTTGAAAACATCGATACACGTCTAAAAGCCATTGAGGGTAAATTTCTATGATTAACCGCCGCACGGTAAGGACACCGATTGGCAGAACGTCCGAGCAAGACGAACAAATAGCCGCGATGAAATGGTTAGCGCTTAAACATCCTGAGGTTTTTCAAGTTACGTTAGCAATCCCCAACGAGGGGCGTACCTCATGGTATGGTGGCCAACGTATGAAAATGGCAGGGGTAAAAGCTGGCGCCCCTGATTTGGCTATTTTTTATGCTAGAAAAGGTAAATATGGATTATTGATCGAAATGAAATCAAAACAAGGAAAGTTACGCCCTAAACAGCAAGAAATGCACGAACTAATTAGGGCGCAAGGATATTATGTGGTTACATGTTATGGTGTAGATGATTTTATTGAGGTGATTGAAGATTATTTAAATTAAATTTATCGATTTTCCCAAAATAATATCCAAACCTTTTAGATCTTCTTCTCTAAGAACTGGCATTTTGCTATCAACTAACATTGATTTAAATTCATCAAGCCATTCACGATAAAAGGGAACTGGCTCACCATCAATTATCATTTCATTATGTATATACTCCATCATTCTGTCGCTTACCAAAATACCTGGCAGCCATTCATAGTATTTTTTCATTGTTTAGTCCTCTGTAATATCGTTTAAATCAAAAAACATAACTAACCTTTTAAATTCTTCACCAATTATTTTTTGGTTTTCGATGCGTACAAAGTCAATATCATAAAATATCCATCGAGCTTCTAATGTTTCATTGGATAATCTAAACTCAATCATATCATCCATTTGTAAGTTATTTTCTAAAATCATTGCTAACATTGATCGTACTGTTACTGCGCTTGCCATTTTTTATCTCCAAAAATTAATAGATCCACACTTCTTTGCCGTCCCAAGTTTCTCCCTTTTCTGGCATTTCTACTTCTTTCCATAAATATTCTAAATATTCTTTGGAAATTCTTCCTCTTGAGCCTCTCAAAATTTCTTCTGCTATTTTTCTTGTTACTTTTTCAGCAACATATTGATTTGTATTTTGACAATATTCTTTTTCATCTAAGAAATCTTGCCTCTCTTTTTTTGAGTTAAATGCCAAGAGATTCCAGCAATCAGCCGAATAAGACATATTAAGGCCATATCTACAATGTCCAACATAAAACTTTCTTTTAGTCGCACTCATTTCTATCTCCACACTTGTTAATCAATCTATGAATATAATGTTACACAAAGATGTATAACAAAGCAAGTGGGTTTTACTAAAATTTTGAGATTAGTAGCAGATTAGTAGGTTAGTCGCCGACTGGGATCGAACCAGTTACCGCTAGGCGCAAATGAATGCGTTTAAGAGGCCGTGTTTACCCGGCATTAAATTTAAACCCCCGCTCTCCCGGTGAGCTACAAGCGACACATGAAGTATAACTTCAGTCGGTGACAAATTGTCACCAGTTATCCGGGATTCCCGGATAACTTAAAAGGTGGGAATTCGCAACAACAATTAACTCCTCGAAAAACCACCTTTTATATATGTTGCTCGAGTAACTTATTATTACTAAGCTAATCTGACAATAAGGGGGTGGCTTATGATTGGATCTCTAGCCGCAACAATAGACAAAGTAGAGGCCGAGCTTGCCGCTACAGGCGAACTCACAAAAGATGATAATGCCCACAAACACACATCTACCAAAAAAGATGCAAGCGACACCGTAACGCATCACTATCGGCTTACAATCGACGCAGAGACGCAAGATAGCCATCAATCAGGCAAATCCGCCCTGAAAAGCGACCACGAAACCTCCCACAAGAAAAAACGCGCCTCTTGTTGGTGTTTTGGAAAAGCTAGTAAATAATAGCCGCCCAACATTTCACCGAGGCTTATTATGCAACAGCAAATCACCCGCAAGAATTTCAGGCAGGAATATAACTTATTGAGACAAGAGTGTGAAGAAGTAAGGCAACAGAATAGATATTTAAAGACTGAGTTGCACAAGCTTATTTTGATCATGTCAAATAGAAAAGTAGCGAATAAACGCTCGCTATGATATTGTTAAACAACTTAAGTTTTCTATTTTAACCTTGCAAGGATAAATCATATGATGCCTGTTAAAGACTACACTGAGAAAAAAGAGTACAGCCACTACAATGGGGTTGATTCGATGTATGGCAAATTAGTAAATGAACAATGCCGCGAACAGCCTAAATATTCTTATCCTGGCGATGCAGGAAAGGGTATGCAAGGCGAACACAGAAACGTTCAAAAAGGTCCCTAATTTTTTTAGCGTATTAAGAAATCTTATCTACAAATCGTAGAAAAAGTTAAGAGAGCGTCTACGGGCGCTCTCGGCACATTAAGGATGATAAATTTAATATGTCTAGTGAAAATGAAGTTGGAAGGCCAGAGCACGAACCAACACAGCAAACAAGAAATTCTGTTTCTCAGATGGCATCATATGGAATAATTCAAGACATTATTGCTAAATGTATTGGTATATCTCTACCCACATTGCATAAGCATTATAGGCATGAACTTGACACTGCCGCCGCAAACCTAACTGTTTTGGTTGCTAATAAATTAATCAGCAATGCGCTTGATGAAAATAATATTTCAGCCCAAATATTTTATTTGAAAACCAAGGGTGGCTGGAAAGAACAAAAAGACGACGACGACAAACCAAAATCTGAGGCTGAACAATTTGCTTTGAGAAAAGTATGAGCCCAGAACTTGAAAGAGTTTTCGCATCACTTCCTTTATTCGCTGCAAACTTTTTGCATATACGCACCAAATCAGGCGAAATAAAATACTTTGATTTTAACCGTGCTCAGCAATATTTACATGATAGATTAGAGGCGCAGTTAAAAACATTTGGTCGCGTTAGAGCCTTGATCTTGAAAGGCAGGCAACAAGGGTGCTCAACATATGTGCAAGCAAGATATTTCCATAAAGTCATTACTAGCACAGGAAAAAAAGCATTTATTCTCACGCATGAAGCTGAAGCTACAAAAAATCTATTTGACATGGCCAAGCGATATTACGATTCTCTGCCAAGCGGGCTCGCCCCCAAATCTGACGCCTCAAATGCAAAAGAACTTAATTTTAAGTCGCTTAATAGCGGGTATTCTGTGGGAACTGCGGGAAACAAGGCGGTTGGCCGCTCTCAAACGATTCAGCTTATGCATGCGTCGGAAGCAGCTTATTACCCTCACGCCGAAGAACATGCAAAAGGCATTCTTCAGGCAGTATCTAATGAGCCCGGCACTGAAATAATAATGGAATCTACTGCTAACGGCATTGGAAACTATTTTTATAATATGTGGATGGCTGCGACATCAGGACAAAGTGATTTTCAGGCTATATTCGTGCCGTGGTATTGGCAGCCAGAATACACCGAAGAATTGCGCAATGGCGAAGTAGCAACATTATCAGATGAAGAGCAAGAGCTTTTTGAAGAGCATAAAGCTGATGGATTAACGCTAAAACATTTATATTGGCGCAGACGCAAGCTAAAAGAATTTAGCAATGACCACGAGACGGCGCGAGAGCTATTTTGTGTAGAATATCCAATGACCGCACTGGAAGCTTTCCGCAACCCTGTTGCTGACAGGTTTATTAAAGCAAACCTGGTTAACAAATGCCGCAAAGTTAAAATTGAATCTCACTCACCGTTGGTCATTGGTGTTGACCCTGCAATCACAGATCATGACAGAACAGCTATCATAAGACGCAAAGGACGTTTAGCTTATAATCTTGAAACACATTATAACTACAACACAATGGAGCTTGTCGGCCTGATACGCCGTATAATAGACAAAGAAGCGCCAAACAAAGTATGTATAGATTGCATCGGTATCGGCGCTGGAATTGTAGATAGATTGCGCGAAATTGGGTATGACTGTGTTGAAGGCGTTAACGTCGCTCGTTCTGCTAATAATAAAGATAAATTTAGGAACCTTAGAGCCGAATTGTGGCATGACATGCGTGAGTGGCTGGCTCAAGAATCTGCCGTATCGATACCAGACTCAGACGAACTGTTGGGTGATTTAACATCACTAGGATATAAATTCGATAGCTCTGGTCGATTACAAATTGAATCGAAAGATGAATTAAGAAAGCGTGGCATGAAATCATGCGACACTGCCGATGCGCTAGCGCTAACGTTTGCTGTGGGCGATTACGTTCAAACTAGCTCCTTTATGTCAAATCGAATAGATAGCCGCGCTGCGGGGATGTTCATATGAAAATTAAAGAAGATAGCAAAATTGCCCATGAAGCCAGACTTGCAGTAGAAAAATGGCGAGAATACTTTAAATACAATATCGACCAATACCATCAATTATTCCAATTCGTTATGGGTAAACAGTGGGAAGATGATGAGGAAGATATGCTCATCACCACGCTGAATAAAGTGCCATTGCAGTTCAACAAGCTCGCAACACTAGTAAACACTCTCCTTGGAGAGCAACAGCAAAATACACCACAATTAGAAGTTAATCCTTTATCAAATTGCGACGAAGAAACCGCAGAGATTCGCCAAACTGTCGTTAAAGACATTATGCTTTCTACAGACTCTAAAACACATTACCAAATAGCCGCAAACCAAGCTTTTACGGGCGGCTTTGGATGTTTTATCGTTGAAACTGATTACTCACATGATAAATCATTTGACCAAGATATCATGTTACGCACCCTCAAAGATGCAACGCGTGCTTATTGGGACTTAGGTGCCGAAGACATTAACAAAACTGACGGCATGCGTGCAGGATATATAACGCGCATGACACGCAAGAAGTTTGCGCAAGTATATGGCAAAGACGTCGAGGAAAAGATAGGCTTGCATGCAGGTCAAATCACACAATCGGAAGATGAAATTGCTCTTGCTGTGCAGCCCACAAGCGGCGGTGATGACCCTTTTACCTGGTACGATGATGACTCTATAACCATTATTCATGACTATGAACGCACATACGCAAAGGACATGCTTTATAAGCTCTCTAATGGCCGCGTCTGCAATCAAGAAGAGATGGACGAACTAATCATGCGCTCGCGTGAGCTATCAGCTCAGATGCAAGCAGAGCAGGCAGCTATGATGGGCGAATATGCAGGCATCATTGAGCCTGAACCTGAAATGTCACCCGAAGATGAGGAATTTGATGAGCGCGTAACTCTTATTGATGAAGGCCAAATTGTTAGAATTGAAGAAAAGCGCGAATCAAAACGCTCAAAGATTATGCACCGGCTTATTGCTGGCGACTATATTTTGGATGAATCAGAGGCGCCGTGCGAAGACTTGCCAGTGATATTTGTTGACCAAAATTCCTTTTATGACAAAAACGGCAAGCAGGTTTGCAGGCCATTTGTAATCGATGCTGTGGATGCTCAGCGTTATTTAAATTACCTTGGCACGCAAGTGGCCTATCTCTTAAAGATATCGCGCTACGACCAATTTATCGGCAGTAAGAAAAATGTTCAGAGCCCTGACACGCAAGCCCAGTGGAAAGACCCGCAAAGCATCAAGGGCATGCTTGTTTATGATGAATCACCCAGCGGCGCTAAACCTGAACAGCTTAGACCGCCAGAATTATCACAAACGCTGATACATCAGTATGAGCGTGCTATTGAAGATATGTATACGAGCACAGGTTTATATCCATCAAGAATGGGGCAGCAAGGTAATGAGGTTAGTGGAGCGGCCATTGACGCCAGAACACGTCAGGGAAGTTATAGCACTTTCGTTGCATTTAACTCGATTAATAGAGCCATTACCGCGGGCGGTAAGATTATCAATCAGATGTTGCCCCGAGTTTACGATACTCAGCGTGTCCTCAATTTAATGACACCTGATAGAGGACGCCAAACAGTCATAGTCAACCAGCAAGAAGATGATTACGGCGTTAAAGTTAAGAACGACTTAACGAAGGGTACTTTTGAGGTAAGACTACAAGCTGGCCCAAGCTACGAAGGCCAAAAGCAACAAGCCTTAGAAAGCCTAAATGCTGTGCTTGCTGCTAACCCTCAAGCGTTCCCATTGATTGCCGATTTATATGCTGAAAATTTACCGTTGATGAATACGATTGAACTTAAGAATCGCCTTAAAACAATCGTACCGCCCGAAATTATTGAAGCTGGAAAGAAAGGCGAGATGCCTCAAAAGCAACAACAGCCAGACCCAGAGGCTATGAAAGCACAAGCTGAAGCCCAATTTAAGCAAGAACAAATCGCCATTAAGAAACAACAGCTACAAATGGAAATGCAAGAACTCCAAATGAAAATGGAAATGCAGCAAAAAGAGCACGAACTTAAACAGCTTGAAATGCTATCAGCCCTGGAAGGCCAAAAATTGAGCTATATGGCCGAGACTGATAGAACACGCAGCGATAACGCTATCGCGCATGCAGACAATATCACTAAACTTCTAACTCATAACATAAAAGCTAGGGAAGCATTAAAACATGGCTAATAACATTTCGAGTATTGATGACCTTTTGATGGCCAGTGTGGGCAATACGCAACAACCTCAAACGCCTGAGCATATTGCGGAGGTTGAAGAAGAAGTTATTAAAAAAACCGAGGTTCCACGTGAAACACCCGAGCCTGATGTATTAGATAAAGCTGAAGAGCTCGAAGCGACCCAAGAAGCTGAAGAAGAAAAAGAAGAGGAAAAGGCCGAAGCCAAAGCCGAAAACCTAGACGAATATGGCAATGAATTGCCTAAGCCTCGTACTTATACTGAAGATGAGGTCAACGAACGCATCAATGCCGCCGTGAGGGAAAGACTTGCAAGACTTGAGCGCAACAGTGGCCAGCAATTTAGCCAGCAACAAGTTCAACAACAACAAAAAGCAGCTCAACAGGGCTTTGAGTATGACGAGAACAGCACTCAAGATTGGCAGCAACAGCTCGAGGCTTTTGTGGAGCAGACTGTCGCTAGACGCGAACAAAAACAGGCTCAGCAAATACAGCAAATGCGAGAGCAGCAAGCGCAAGCGGAGTTTGATGCTAAGTTCCAAAATGGTATGCGCAAGTTCCCTGATTACGTGGAGACTGTGCAAAGCCAGCCTATTACAGATGCTATGGTTATGGCAGCTAGAAGCATGAAAGACCCCGCGGCCTTTTTCTATGCGGCAGCAAAACGCGCCCCCGCAGAGCTGCAAGAGATATCACGTGACCCAGACCCGATAAGCCAAATCGCAAGAATCGCAAAACTTGAGGAAAAGCTTAAAAAGACACCTATGCAGCAATCCAAAGCACCTAAGCCAGTGGCCAAAGTACAAGAAGACTCAACGGACGCCCCCAAGGCAAAGAAAACCGAGCCTACTATTGAAGAGCTTATCGCTAAGGAAGATGCAAAGCGAAGAGCTTTATTGATTCAGCGCCGTAGAGGTGGAATTTGAAAAAGCCGATATTCTTTGTAGAGCTAACTTATAGAGTGGCTGACAATTATGGCTATCGTGACCGCAAAGAGCGCCTAAACGCTCCAAGCATTAAAGACTTTAAGGGCTACTTTGACAGCTACTCACAAGCTGAGCACTACATTATGGAGCAACCCAAGGCTGATAGTTCTTGGGTTGACCCTGAATGGTCCATCAGCAAGGTGTATATTGACGAATAACGCCAACTAAATCATACTGATTGGGACGTGTATTTAAGTCTTAGACCGCCGTCAGCTAAGCATTCAGATTAAAGGCGTGTATTAATTATCTTCCGCCGGATAAATGGGAATAAGTCAATTTTTTGACTTTGTGATTATTTATTCTGTTGGAGCACTAATAATGGCGCTTAACTCATTTAAGGTCACTAGTTATGTACTAGATGACGTATTTATCAGATTTTGGAACTCTCTCGCTTTTGCTCGTACCGCTAACCGTAACCTGGAAGGCGATTTCAAAAACTTAAAATTCGCAACCGGTCAAACGATTAACTATCGCCTGGAAGAACGCTATTTAGGCGGCGAAGG
>JAYRNE010000452.1:0-5335 GCA_041912355.1 Chlamydiales bacterium | reverse complement strand
TGATGGAGCTTTGTAGAGATGTAGATTTTAATGAGTATGGTACAGGTGCAGGTACTGATGACAATGGCTTTGGTGGTTCTCTTACCGACGATGCAGCACTCTTTCTACAAACTCTTGGTACTGCATATACAGGCCCACGCAATCCGCAAACAGGTTTTGTGGATGCTTCGGTGCTTTTTAGAGGGAATTCTTATGGCAATCTTATCGGCCCCTATACTTCACAGTATTTGCTCTTGCCACTTAAAACGATTGCAAAGACTATTTTTCCACCAGCAGATAATATGAATGCCCTGCAGAGTAACTCCCCCTTTATTCAGGGTCCCTTTGACCAGTTTGACCAAAAGCGGCCTATTGCAAGTACTAGAGAATTTGGCATTTCATTTAGCGACTTTGTGGCTATTCAAAATGGAGAGGTTCCTGTAGGCTATCAATCATCTGACTATAGCTCAGACACACGCTACATTAGCACAGGAAGAGATATGGCGAGTATGGTTTACTGCGATACACCATACGAAGAATACTACAATGCCTTGAATGTATTATTCTGTGCGGGGTTTCACTTTTCAAAAGCAAGCCCCTACTCCAATGGCACTATTCTTAATGAAGATCCCTTCGTGACTCTTGGCTATTTTGATATCTATGCCGCAATGGGCGCTGTTGCCGGTGATGCTGCAAAGGCTGCCTGGGCCCATAAATGGCGAGCTGAGCGTGTGCTACGTCCAGAGGCCTTTAGTGGGCTAGTTCAAAATGTGAAAACAACAGGCGAAAACCCCTATAATTTGAGTGAAGAGTTCTTTTATCCCTATGCAGGAATCGATGTTCTTGAACAGGTGCGGGCTCATAATGCCCAAAATGCAAATGGTGCATCCACCTATCTTCTTAGTCAGGTCTATCCTGAAGCATCGCCCTTACATCCAAGCTACCCATCAGGCCATGCAACTATTGCTGGGGCCTGCATTACCGTTATCAAAGCCTTTATGGATGATAGTGCAAAGATTAGCTCTCTTATAACGCCAGTAAAGCCTGATCCACTTGATCCAACGCAGCTTATTCCCCTTACCGTTCAGGAAGGAAGGGATGAGCTAACAGTGGGATCAGAGCTTGATAAACTCGCATTTAATGTGGGTAATGGCCGCAATTTTGGTGGCATACACTACCGTGCTGACTGCGACGAAGGAATACGTCTTGGCGAGCAGGTTGCCATCAAATTTTTGCAGGATTATGCAGCTACCTATACAGAACAGACCTTCACAGGTTTTGAGCTTACAACGGTAGATGGGGTTCGCATAAAAATTACAGCTACTGGAGTTTCTACGCTTTAGCGAGCTTGATTATCACTCTTTATTTCAGTGGTTGATGGGCGTGTTTTTGTGGAGCCAACCTTGCTCTGCTCTACACGCTCATCGGCTATTTTGATAATGGTTTCTGGTGAGTACTTGTCGTTAAGAGGAGAGATCCCAAAGGCAATTCCAGAACCCTTTTGATTAGGGTATTTAGCATGGGGGATGTTTGCAAGGTGTGGAAGCTCCCCTTCAATCTTCTGCTGAGCACCTTTTAGCGCTTTGTCACATGCGCGGTTGAGCTCCGTCTGGGGCATCCCCTTTTCTGCTACGATAACAAAGCTAATTTCATCGCCCCCATGACGAAAACCGGCTACTTGCATGCCAAGAGCTTTAAGCTCATTTTTTACAATAGTAACCATGTTGGCATATTCCTTATCGGCTTCTATTCGGCCTTTTGCAGCATTTATCCCTTTAAGGTTTCGAATGTCTATGCCTATATAAACACCACTGCCACCGCTCTTTAGTATTTCTGCCTGTGCATTTTTTAGTGTAGGGATGCGATCTGTTGCTCGATCTAGCCCAGTTAGTCCATCCTTTTCTCCGCCTCCAGAGAGGGTGTACAACTCTTCAGCCTTTTCTAGTGATACATTGCTGCTCTTAGCAATTCGTACGAATTGATTGTGCCTGATTTGTGAGGATGACCAGGGGGCATCTTGAAAGGTATCTGGCTGTGAGGCAGCACGTGTGTTTGATGTAGAAGGAGTAGCACCTGTTGCCTCAAGTGTTTGGCTTGTTATTTCAAGATCGACTTTAGAAGCTAGTTTCACCTGTTTTTTCGTATCTTTAAGAACTCCCTCTAGCTTTTTTTTAGTTTCTTCAGAGTCAGCCTCGACGATAAATGAAAATTTGCCCCCGTCGCGAAAAGATGCCATTTTAACGCCGGCTGCTCCGATGTTGTCTTTGACAGTTTTAGAGATTTGCTTGATGATTTCATCAGCGTTACTCCCGCCATGAGCTGCATTTAATTTGCCAAGATTTTCGATGTCAACGTCAATTTGTAAGACGATCTTACCACTTTTTTCGCTGCGTGCAAGCGCTGCTTCCTTTGTGGGCTGCATGTCCTGTATTACGCCAGCTCCTGTAAGAGGGTCTTTTGCACTGCCTCCACTTGTAAGATAGAGGTGCTTTGCTGTATCAAAATCGATGCCGCTAGCGTTTGCTTTTTGTATAAATTCCCATTCGCGATCTCGTCCAATATCTTGTCCGCGCATGGTTTTTAAAGAGGGCTCTGTCTTTCTTCGTTCAAGTGAAGGGGGTACTGTTTTCTCGAAGACTGTGTTGGTAGCTTCACCTACTGTCTTTGAAGCTTTCTCGATTTTGTGCGGATGTTTTGGTGTAACGGCTGGATTTTTCGTTAATGTATTCTTACTGACCATATCCGTTTTTGCGGCTGCGGGAGAAAAGGAGGCGTCTATTTGGGTGCATTTTTCTATGCCAGGCAAAGACTGGCTCCTGCCTGCTTTTCGTGGCGGCTCAGGAGGCTGGCCCCCAGGTGTTGCCGAGCGTAGAGAAATGTCTGAATCCATAATGTCCCTCTTTATCTCTATTGTATCAATAAACTATTTTATTTAAAAGGGGGTGGGTGACTTGCTTCTTGTTACTATAGTATTTTAATGATATAGGGTTGGATTTAGGGAAAATGGTAGTAACAGGCCGAATTTTGCAAGTGGAGCTTACTCGATGCATCGCACAGACTTTTTTAAATCTTTGAAAGGGGCTACAAGAGCCTATCTCTTACTTGACTATGATGGAACACTTGCCCCTTTCGAGGTGGACCCAGCAAAGGTAAAACCCTATCCAGGCGTTGTAGAGCGCCTTCAGGCTATAGCAAAGAACACTCCAACGAGCCTCTATCTCATAAGCGGCCGTGGTTGCAAAAACCTTTTAGAGATGATCCCTAGCGTAGAGTTTCAAGAGGTTTGGGCTTCACATGGCGCTGAGCAGTACACAAAAGAGAAAAAATACTGGTGCCTGCCGCTACTTCCTGAGCAGAGAATAAGCCTACACGAAGCGCGCTCTCTTCGCTTACCAGAAGGTGCTATTATAGAGGCAAAGCCCCTTTCTGTTGCTGTTCACTATAGGGCAATTACCGATGAAAAAAAGAAAAAAAGCATTGAAGAGGCCGTAGTTGCAAGCTGGAAGCCCCATCTTGAAAATGACCTTGTAGTTCACTATTTTTCTGGCGGTGTAGAACTTCGCCCCAGCAAGATGAGTAAGGCCTTTGCTATTTCTCACCTCCTTTCAGAAATTCCTGCTGAAGCACCTTTAGCCTACCTTGGCGATGATGCATCAGATGAAGAGGCCTTTTCAGTAATTAAGGAGAGGGGTCTTAAGGTGCTTGTGAACGGAAATTCTAAATCAGAAACACATGCAGACATAAAGCTAAACCCACCTAAAGAGCTTTTAGACTTTTTAGATGAGTGGCAAAAAAAAATGGCATCTTAAGTGCCTTTTGCAACGGCTACTCTTCGTCTTTTAGCGAACGATGCGAAAATCTGTGTAAAGGCTACTTGTATTTATTTCTTGACTATCGATCTTTTGAATGTAGTGGCCAAAGTGGGCCTGAAGTTTGGCTATAAGCTCGTTTATACTGGAGATCGGCCCTTGAACGTAAAGCTCCACAGTGCCATCTTGGCCATTTCGTACAGTACCAAGGAGGCTAAGTGCTTCAGCATACTCTTGGGTTCTATAGCGAAAGCCAACTCCCTGCACCTTTCCTGAAAATGTGATCTTCATTACATTCATGGCAAAACTCGGATAGGGTTAATTGGCAAGGGAGCGGAAGGTGCAAAAGGTGTAGCCTGCCTCGCCTTTTCCTGAACCATCCCATTCTGGGTCTTGAAGCTTGGACTTATGTATGTAGGGCTTATTTTCTCGTGATGAGGCGTGAATGAAGCTATCATCGCCAAGATAAAGGCCTACATGGCGGATTCTATTTTCATCAAGGCCCCAGAAGATTAGATCGCCTGGAGTAAGTTCTTCCTTAGCGACAGCTTTAAAGCCCTTAAAGTTGATCTGTTCTTTGCTATGGCGGGGTAGGTATACCTGCATCTGGCGGTAGAGCATCTGGGTGAAGCCTGAGCAGTCATAGCCAAAGCTTGTGCGCCCTCCCCATGTGTAGGGACGCTCAAGAAACTTTTCGCTAAGAGCAATCATTTCGTCCACAGATAGGGCTTTTGTAACATCAAAGGTAATGTCTCCCCTTTGGATAAAACGCTCTTGGCCATCAAGAGTTCGTACTTTAATCCATCGCGAATGGGATTTATCAACTACTTCAACCATGCTTTCAAATGGCAGCGTAAGCCGTGGACCATATTCAGTATCATTTACGTGATAAAGGTGCGCTGCTACACTTGTGACTTTTGCAACTTGCTCTACAGGCTCACTTATAGGATAGGTTACATCTTTTGGAATCCACCCTTCATACTCATCTACTAATGTGTGTATCTTTACCCAATCTAGCGATTCTTCAATAACACGCACTTTTTCAGAATAGTAGGCTTGAGAGACTACTTTAGAGTCGCAAGAAGCGTTTTCACGCATATCTGCAACAGGAGTATTAATACAAAAAACGGATGCTAAAAGTAGCATAATTTACCTTCATAATTAGAAGGTAATAATATAGTGTGAAGTGTAGTTTTACCGCTATCCCAAAAAGGTTTTATTGAGTAAGGCTGCAGTATCTTTGATTATGGGCGCGGCTTTTTGCGTAAACTCGTCGGCTGACATTTTTGGATTTTTAAGAAACTGCTGGGTAAGGGCTAGAAATTCTAGAGACTTTTTGGTTATGCCTTTGTCGACTGCTGTTTCAAGAAAGGCTCTCACGCTTTTTTCAAGAGTCTCTTTTTGTTCACTTGTAAGCGTGGTAGGTTTTATAGCAACTTCTATGTTTTTTACAGCTTCGCTGCAGGCAAAATATATTCCGGGTCTTGCGCCAAATAGCTTTGTTTCTAAGGCATTTAGGGCCGTATCTAGGCGAGAGAGCTCTTTTA
>JAYRNE010000451.1:0-3202 GCA_041912355.1 Chlamydiales bacterium | reverse complement strand
TAATTTTATCGTTCTTATCGTTATATCGTTCTAATCGTTAAAGTGCTATCCCGCGTATCCTTTCCAGGCAAAGCTTCCTGTTCTTCTCTTTGCGAACTTTGTTTCTTTGCGGCCTTTGCGTTTAATCATGACCACACACCTTTCAACCCTTTGCCTTAAAACAGGGCGAAGTTTAACTTTTAGCTTTCAAGAGCTTATCCAATTCACGGTAGGCAATTTTACCGGTGGCCGTTTGGGGGATTTCTTTTAGGTTTATTACACGATCGATTTTTACAAGGTTGGAGCAGCCGCCTTTACGGAGGATTTGGTTAATTTCTTGGGCTTCTAACTTGTGCGTGGTAAAGAGCACAAGCGATACCTTGCCAAGAAGATCTCCATCCGTCATCACAGCGAATTTATCTAGGCTGCTATCTAGCTGCAAAGAGAGTATCTCCTCAACAGCTGTTAAGCTAATCATCTCCCCGCCTATCTTGATAAAACGCTTTAGCCTCCCTGAGAGTATGAGATTTTGCTCATTATCAAGCATGCCTAAATCGCCAGTTTGATACCAACACTTCCCATCACGTTGAATAAAGGGATCGTGAATTCCCTTGTTAAGATAGCCAGAAAAGACATTAGGCCCAGAAACTAAAATAAGGCCAGTTTCAAAAACTTTCTTATCTTTATCTAGATGTTCTGGATCAACAATTTTAAGCTCTACTCCTTCTACAGCCTTGCCAACACCCTTCTTTCTATCGCCACTTACATTTGCTGAAATTACAGGTGAGCACTCTGTTATTCCATAGCCTTCAACGAAAAGAGCCTGAGGGCAGACCTTAGAAAGCATACTCATGAGCTCCTCGGGGGCTTTTTCTGCTCCTGAGATAAGCATTCGCAGGCTAGAGGTGTCAGCTCCCTTAGCAAACTGCAGGATGTTCTTTAAAAAGGTAGGAGCACTACAAAGTACTGTGCTCTTCCATCGCTCTATAGCCTTTGCAAGACGTTTAGAGTCTGTGGGATTTGGATAGTAGACAACTTTAAGGCGCGAAAGAAGCGGCAATAGCCCTGTAACTGAGAAACCAAAAGAATGAAAAGGAGGAAGCATAGCAAGAAGCGTATCATCCTGATAAAGCGTTACCGTTTTAAGGCTTGATCGCAGATCAAAAAGGATATTTCTATGCGTCAATGGAACGCCCTTTGGCATACTTTCTGTGCCACTTGTGAAGAGGATAACGGCCGTGCTATCAGGATCTTGTGCAGGGACGGACGTCTTACCAAAAGCTTGAATACTTGCCTTCATAAGGTCAAGAAGCGAAATATCTGCCTTAAGCTCTTCGAGCACTACTAAGAGCGGCTCAAGGCTAGAGATATCGGTATTCTCAAGAGCATCTAAGAATGTCCATGAGCTTAGTACAACTTTAATACCCGAGACAGTCACAACTGTATCAAGGTGCTTTCCACCCACAGTCCAATTGATCATAACAGGAATTTTGCCTGCCAGCTGGCATGCGATCACAAGAATGTATGAAATGTTTGAAGCTGGCAGCAAAATGCCAATCTTTTCGCCTTCTAACTCTTTAAGCCTCTTAGCAAGAAGAAGCACCCCTCTTTTGCACTTGTAGTAGCTCATAGGACCGCTAAGAGGATCAGCGCATGCAACCTCATCTAAGTGATCATTACAGGCATTCATGAAAACTTCAGGTATTGTCGCACCTTCTGCTAGCTCTAATGGTGTATGGGCCCTCTTTTTATTCCAACCCTTCATGTTATAGCGATGGTCTATACTCTCTTCAGTCTGAAAGCCCCCGCTAGCTACCAGAAAAAGGCGGCCCACTGTTGTAAGGTTCTGTGGAGCTATACCAGTTACATTAAATTGTTCCTCTAAAAAGGAAATAAGCTCAGCATGATCAAGAGAATCAAGCCCTAGATGCTCTATAAGTTTTAAATCTGGCAGCACCTGGCTTACAGGCACTTTTGCAAGGCTTGCCACCTTTTCGACAATTTGCTTTTTCACCTCATCGGAAATAGATGAAAGGTCGACTTTTTCAACTGGAGCCTTCTTTATCTCTAAAAGCTCCTCTTTCCAAAAGGCGTAAGATACAAGTGAAAGAGGCTCTCCTTCTGGCCCAAAGGGCTTATTGTACCAAGCTTCTAAGTAGCGATTGAACTCCTGCTTATCGGCATTTTTAGGAAAATCATTTGGCGCTACCTCAAACTCCACAAGTACATTTCTCTTTGGCACAAAGAAAAAGAGGTTCTTCAGCACTGTCCAGAGGTTTTTTTTGATAATTTCTTTAGAATTAGGCGTCTCTCCTAGTGTTGTAGCGCGTGAAAAACTCGAGCCCCAAAGCCCTGTAATGCGCACAAGAACAACGGTCACATCAGGGTTTTCACTCACAAGCTGGTGCACGCCAAAGGCGCCGCCCACTACCTCTTTAGCCTGAAACTTTGTTGTTCCTGCAGGGTATATCAGAAAGCGATCTCCCTCTTTCAGGCCATGTGAAATAGTTTTTAGTGCACGCTCTGCTCTTTTCAACTTTAAGGCATTAAAAGTTGACCCAAAGTTTGGCATGGCAAGAGCATTTAGCATCCGTACAGCCCAGTGAAAGGCAGGATGGTAGTACATGTATTCGACAATAAGGGGCCGTATGTGAAAGAGGCGAACAAGCGGAAGAGATACAATAAGAGGGTCAACAACAACAGCTGGATGATTTGGCAAGAAGAGGCAGCCTGAATTTTTGCCATTTAACAGACTCTTTACATCATCCAAGCCTTTATACGTAATCCGGTAGCGAAAACGTAAAAGAAGCGCTGCCACAAAAAGAGCTGCACGTAAGAAAAAGCGTTTCATGCTTCCTACCCCCAAAATAGCACTATTGTTATCGATTTTGGTCTTAAAGTACAGCTTGATTTATTATACAGGGCTGCCTAAGATGTTATCCGTGAACACTTTTAGTAATCATACAACAATTATTTTTGGAGAGATCTTATGTCAGCCGTAAATTACGAACAATTTTTTACCAACTTAAGTGCTTGGAAAAAAGGTGATGTTCTTACATCAACAGGCGATGTTGCTCATAACAGATGTCCTTGGGGCCGCGCCATTAAAAAAATGCACATTGACTTTAGCTTTGTACGTTCCTACATACACAGTGGCTACGATGTAGCTGAAGCGCTACCTACAATACGCAACAACATTACAGACTACACAAAATTTGCCGAT
>JAYRNE010000450.1:0-4452 GCA_041912355.1 Chlamydiales bacterium | reverse complement strand
TTTTTTGCTTTTGCAAAAGCAGTCATGCTGCGCAGCATCTTTACACTCCACATTAAATGGGTAAATAATACTCTCTTTATGAGTTGATATCAAGGGGCAAAATTGGGTAAACTGGCCACTTATGTTAAAGAAAAGAAAACTAGGAAATCAAGGCCTTGTCGTTTCAGAAATTGGACTTGGCTGCATGGGGATGAGCCATTCCTATGGCACGCCTGATGATAATGAATCTATTGCGACGATTCATCGCGCGATAGATCTTGGCGTCACATTTTTTGACACAGCAGAGATGTATGGGCCTTATACAAATGAAATACTTGTTGGTAAGGCTTTAAAGCCCCACCGCGATAAGGTAGTTATAGCCACAAAGTTTGGTTTTCGGTTGGATAATGGCAAAGCAACCGGCATAACTAGCGATCCGAAACATATAGTTGAGGCAGTTGACGGTTCATTAAAACGGCTTGGCGTTTCAACGATTGACCTTCTCTATCAGCATCGCGTTGACCCTTTAGTGCCAATCGAAGAGGTGGTTGGGGTTATGGCAAGGCTTGTGGAAGTTGGCAAAGTGCGCTATCTCGGCCTATCAGAAGCAAGCGCCAAAACTATTGAGCGCGCACATAAGGTGCATCCTATTTCCTGCCTTCAGAGTGAATATTCGCTCTGGGAACGTGGACTTGAAGCAGAAATCATTCCCCTTCTTCGCAAATTAGCCATTGGCCTTGTCCCTTTTAGCCCGCTTGGTAGAGGCTTTTTGACAGGCACAGCAAAGCGTGCTGAAGAATATCCCGAATCAGACTATCGCCATACCCACGACCCACGCCTGCAGGGAAAGAATTTTGACGAAAATATGAAGATGGCAGAAGCGGTAAAAGAACTAGCAAACAAAAAGCATGCAACACCCGCTCAAATAGCTCTTGCATGGCTTCTTCATAAAGGCGATGATATTGTACCAATTCCCGGCACGAAGCGACGAGAGTATCTCGAAGAAAACCTTAAGGCTGCCACAATTAAACTTACTCAAGAAGAGATCAGCGCTCTAGATAACGCAATACCGCATGGATCAACCGCCGGCAATCGTTATACAAGCTACCTTCTTGGGCTTATAGATAAATAGTTATGAAAAAATTACTACTGTTTTTTGCTCTTTTTTCAACACTATATGCAGGTGATATGACACAAATTACATCCTATCAGAGTGAATCGGTAAAACACATCCGTCCACTACTTGACGAGTGGGCAATAGATGCCTATCGCGAATATCCCTACTTTTATGTCTACCAAGAAGAAACTGCCTACAACGCCATGTTTGAGGAAGATCCCCAAGCTATGGTGCTCATTGCAGAACAGGATGGCAAAAAAGTAGCTGCAGTGTATGCAAATCCCCTAAATTCCCCCTACCTTAAAAACCACTGCTACACACCTGCCGAATATTTAGACGAGATAGAAGCAAACGGCTTCGACCCGAAAAATATATACTATATAAGCTGTTTTTTATTCCAGAAAGAAGCACGCCAAGATAAAGCGCTTGCCAACTTGCTCTTTTCTAAAATATCTGAAGCTGCAAAAGCACTTGGCAAAACACAAATTTGCTATATGGAACTGCAAGTAGATCCTAACCACCCGCTACGGCCTACCCCCTTCTATCCATGTGAGCCCTGGGCACTTGTAGATACGCCATCACGGCCAATGAACGTCACAGTAGAAATGACCTGGCCGACGCTCCAGCCCGACAGCTCAATTCGCGAAGAAAAGCACGGCCTGCCACTTTATATTTTTGAAAAAATCTAGTGGATGGCGGCATGACAAAAAAGATGATCTATGTTTAGTTGTTTATAGCCCACTAGAAAGGAACTTTCATGAAATACCTCTTTCTACTACTTTTTTGTGTGCAGCTTGAGGCCAAGGTGCCCTATGAAAGCCTAGATCCCACTTCTGTAAAAGAGCATCTTGCCTACTATGAGCTTTATGAGTACCCGCCAGCTCTTGAACATGCCTGGAAACTGCTTTCGGGCAAAGAGGGCAAACAAATTCCCTTGCATTTCCCCCGCAATATTGACTCATTTATTGCACTTATCGACCCAACTGGCTCCTATAAAGATTTTGAAATTAATGATGAGGCTTTAGCTAGCATTGAAGAAATAAGTGCCTCGCTCTATAACCGCAAACTTAAAGGCTATAACGCCCATACACTTGACGAAATTTTGGCACTTGAGCCTGAAGAAGTGGACCTTTCAACTGCTCTTCTTCTTACCCAACTTAATGATGAAGCAAAAGTGAGGCATTATAAGGCCGCGATAGACCTCATGGCGCTACAGGTGCTTGCACGTACTGGAAAAGAGGCCTCGGATGAAAGTAAAATAAAGGCACTAAACCACCTTATCTTTTATGAGCTTGGCTTTCGCTTTCCTCCACACTCCACCTACTGCCAGCAGATTGATCACTTCACCTTTTTACCCCATGTGATAGAGTCTCGTAGAGGTGTCTGCTTGGGAGTGTCTGCCCTTTATATCTGCCTTGCAGAACGCATAGGTCTGCCATTTGAAATTATCACACCTCCCGGCCATATATTTATTAAGTCCGGCAAATACAACATAGAAACTACGCTTAGAGGCGTACACATCCATGATGATGAATATTTGGGCATAACGCTTTTATCACTTCCTAAACGCAATAAAAAGGAAGTTATTGGCGCAAGCTTTGTAAACCAGGCCTCCATATACCTTTCTAAAGGCGATTTTGAAAGGGCAGCAAGCTGCTACAAAAAGGCCCTTCCCTTTATGCCAAAAGACAAAATGGCAAAAACTCTCCTTGCCTACAGCCTCTTTTTAACAGATAAAGAAGCTGAGGCAAGAAAGCTCTTAAAAGAGGCAATAACCCTAAAAGAACCCTACCTTATTAGCCAAAACTGCCTAGCCGAAGATATCTACTATAACCGCGTAGATAAAGAGAGTCTAAAGCCCTTCTTCCTCTATGTCGACGAATCGCGCGAGTCCATAGAAAAGAAAAAAAGCGCCCTAGAAGAATCTGTTAAAAAGTGCCCGAACTTCCGCTCAGGCCTTTTTATGCTCGCCATATCCTGGCTACAGCTCGGCCGCCCCCAAGAGGCAATTAAAGTGTTAGAAGAATACCACCGCCAAGACCCAAGTGATATCTCTATAGAATTCTACCTAGCAGAGCTCTACTACTCGCGCTTTGATATGCAAAAAGCCTGGCACTACTACCACCAAGCCGAAAAAATTGCCCTCGAGCAGGGGCGTTTACCCGAAGCTCTAAAGCAGTTTAAAACAGCTCTTAGCATTCGTAGCCCAGAGCCTTGATATTCAGCCAATAGCGAGTATGCCGAAGCTCTCCGGTTTTTAATAAAGCACCCTGATCTACAAGATCTTGTAGATCACGCGTTGCTGTAGCGCGAGAAGCCTTTGTAATAGCAATATATTTTTCAGCACTAAGCCCCCCTACAAAACCATCAGGACCCTCTTCAAACATTCTTACAAGAGCTTTTTCTTGGCGAGGGTTGATTTTCCCAGAAAGGGCATTTAGCATCTTAGATTTTGCTAGCAAAAATTTAAGCGGCCTCATTGAGTCTTCTTGCGCCTGCACGATAAGCTCCGAAAAAAATTCTATCCAAGATTGTATTTCTAGCGTTGTGTTGCATCGTACAAGCTCATTATAATATTCTTTTTTACGCTTCTCTATGCATTTTGAGACAGCAATTAGAATGGGCTGCCCAACACCCTGTGAAAGTGATTTTTCCACTAAAAGCCTACCCAACCTTCCATTACCATCTTCAAAAGGATGAATGGCCTCAAAATACAGGTGGGCTAGACTTGCACGCGCCAAGATTGAAGGCTCTTTGCTGTCATTAAACGAGGTAATAAACTCCGCCATCTCTTGTGGCACCTGACGAGATGAAGGTGCTTCATAAAACACTCTACGCTCATCGAGACGACCTGCCACTATCTGCATAGGATCTGTATGGGTTCGATACGTTCCAATATCATCAAGTGAAGACCAGCCTTTAAAGAGCATGCTGTGCCACTGCCAGAGCATTTCGTGAGAGAGGGGTTCATTGTAGGTTTTGTAAAGATTGCAAAGGACCTCAGCCATCCCAAATTCCTTTTCGGATCTTCGTTGAGAGCCATCTTTTAACCCAAAGTGACTCCTGATAGAAGACTGCAAACTTTCACGTTCGAGTATCTCCCCTTCGATCTTTGAGCTTTTTTCTCCCTCTATACTTAAAATCTCCACAATAAATTGATTTTGATCCTCTTGGCTTACATTTTTTAAAAAGGCAAAACCACTACCCACTCCAAGCAAAAATTTACGCTCCAAATGCGCAATAGTCGCCGGATCATATTGAATTTTTGGCCAATTAGGTAGCTGCCAGTTCCAGAGCATGAGTTATAGACTCCTCTTCTATAACTCATATTCATAGCAAATTGTGAGTTATAGAGC
>JAYRNE010000449.1:0-5684 GCA_041912355.1 Chlamydiales bacterium | reverse complement strand
GTTCATGCACTCGTGCCCGAGCCCGTGCCCGAGCCCGTGCCCGATGGTTGGCACGCGTTCAGTTAAACAACAAAAGCCCTCTCGGCCTCTTGTCCTTTTGGTCCTTTATGTCTTTTTGGTCCTTATGCCCCTTTGGTCCTTTTGTCCTTTTTGTCCTTTATGCTACTATTGCCGTAAAGGAGATACTTTGCATGAGCTACTTAATCCTACTTCGCCATGGCGAATCGATGTGGAATAAAAAAAATTTCTTTACTGGGTGGGTAGATGTTCCACTTTCTGAAAAGGGGATTCAGGAGGCAATAAATGCTGGTAAGCGCTTAGCCTCTATGCCGATCGATGTTATCTACTGCGGCACCCTTATTCGTGGGATTATGACGGCTATGCTTGCTATGGCAGATCGTCCAGATGGCAAAACTCCCGTTATACAGCATGCAGAAGGCAGGCTCAACTCCTGGGCAAAAATTCACTCTGAACAGGCTGCTATAAATACTATCCCCGTCTTTTGCAATGATGCCCTAAATGAGCGTATGTATGGCAAACTTCAGGGGCTTAATAAGCGCGAGACGATGGATGCTTTTGGCGAAGAGCAGGTTAAAATATGGCGTAGAAGCTATGCCACATGCCCACCAGAAGGCGAAAGCTTAGAGCTTACAACAAAGCGCGCCCTTCCCTATTTTGACAACACAATTATGCCACAAATTAAGGCCAATAAAAATGTGCTTATCTCGGCCCACGGAAACTCTTTAAGAGCCTGCGTGAAGGAAATAGAAGGCCTTTCAGATGATGAAATAGTATCGCGAGAAATCGCAACAGGCGATCCTCTTGTTTATGAATGGAAAGATAATAAGTTTTATGCACGACGCGATTTACCTTGATTATATCACAGCAAGTCCCGCTTCACAAAATGCAATAAGCGCAAGCTTACCCTATTTTGAAAAGCATTTTGCATCGCCATATGCACCCTACAAGATAGCTCAAGAGCTTTTGGCGCCTATAGAAGATGCAAAAAAGAAGATCTATGAGCTCTTTGGTGCGCAAGATGATGAGCAGTTTCTCTTTACTTCTAGTGGTGCTGAAGCTGTAAGTGTTGCTGTACACTCTGCTTACAGTATCCTTACAAGAGAGGGTGGCAAAAACCACTTTATCACTCGTGCTATTGACGAGGCGCCAGCAGTTTTGGCGATAGAAAGTCTTGAAGAAGATGGCTGCTACCTAAAATTTGCTCCTACAGATAAGCGTGGGTTTGTTACCAAGGATGCCCTTATTGAAACCATCTCACCGCGAACGGCCTTAGTCTCTATTTCTTGGGCATGCGCCTTAACGGGGGTTATTCAACCCTTAGAAGAGATTGCTGAGGTCTGCAAGGAGCGGGCAATATGGCTGCACGTTGATGCGACGCATGTTGCTGGAAAGCTTGATATTCCCCTAAGCTCTCTTCCTATAGATATTCTTACCTTTAGCGGTCATAGTATAGACGCTCCAGTAAGTTCCGGAGGTCTTTTTGCAAAAAAACATATTCCCATAAAGCCAATCGTCTTTGGCAGTCCTGTGCATGTGCCTATGCTTATTGCTCTTGGCGAGGCAGCGCGTCTTGCTAAAGAAAACGAAAGTCTCTACTGCACAGAAGTTGCACGCGTTCGAAACCTCTTTGAAGAGAGGGTGTGCGAAGTATATCCCGAAGCGCGCATCCTCTTTCAGGATGAAGAGCGAGCGCCCCATATAAGTACTATTGCCTTTTTAGGTATTCATCAAGAACTATTGGCCTTTGCCCTCCAGCGAAAGGGGGTTTATGCCTCTATTGGTGGCACGCCCTTCCAGAGTATGGAAAAAGTGCTTACAGATTGTGGTCTTGATGCTGAGGTTGCAAGATGCGCCATTGCCTTTAGCCTTTCTAAAGATACGCAGGAGCATGAACTTACAAGAGCCGCGGACATTATTGGCGAAGTAGCTACTCGCATGCGCCGTCTTTCATGTGGGGTGATGGCATGATAAAATCCTTCCCATGGGCCCGCTACAGCAAAAAACTTATCCTGCGTATAGAAAACCCCTACTGTGTAGGCACCTATTCAGATAACGATGCAAAAGAGCGCGATGTGCATGTAGCACGAGGAGCTTATGGCTCACTTGAAGCCGGCACGTTGATAGAATTTTACTGGCTTGTAGATAAAAGTGATGGCGTGATTATCGATAGTCGCTTCCAGGCCTTTGGCCCTACGGGGCTTATAGGGGCGGCAGAAGTTGTGTGTGAGCTTGTTATTGGCAAAAACTATGACCAGGCAAAGCGCCTAACGGCCGAAATTATAGACAAACACGTGCGTGATAAAAACGATATTCCAGCTTTTCCAGAAGAAGCCTTTAGTTTTATAAATGCGGTCTTAGAGGCGCTTGATAAGGCAGCTGATACCTGCCAGGGCATTCCTCTTAGCCAAAACTACGTAGCACCTCCTATCCTTAACAGACAAATCGAAATAGTGGAGGGGGGCTATCCGGGCTGGAAAGAGCTAGATATTAAGCATAAGCTTGCTGTTATTGAGGAAGTTATTGCCAAGGAGATACGCCCCTACATAGAGCTAGATGCCGGCGGCGTTGAAGTGATAAACATCTTAAATGACACTGAAGTAATCATTGCCTACCAAGGTAGCTGCACATCGTGCTACTCAGCAACAGGTGCGACCCTCTCCTTTATCCAAGAGATGCTGAGGGCGAAGGTGCACCCAGATTTGGTTGTTACCCCTTCTATGTAGCAGGCAAAAAAGGACCAAATGAAGTGAATAAGAGTCCTGCTCTTATTCTTCTTCCCTTTAATTAAAAAATTGTTTAATAAGAGGGTATACCTAATAGTAACTGGGGGTACTCTATGTCTGGCGCACAAGAGGGCGCGATGGATAGCCTGTCTAATCCTGAATTCCAAACATCTAAACAGAAATATAACCTGTTTATAGCGCTTATAGAGAAGGCTAAAAAGTTCTCTAATGTGTTGACATTCTGGGAGATGCACAATTTGGCATCACTTTTGCCAGACTGGATGCACCACCTATCAACCCAAGAAATTCCTGAGCTTCTCGAGGCCTTTTCCCAGGGGCGGTTTATCTCCTTTTTGCAGAAGGGGTATAAAGAGGCCTTTGGCGAGGTTTGTCGCCAGGCATACCTTCATGGAAGGCTCTATCACGTACTTGAGGATGTTGCTATCGATAAAGAGAGTGCTGAAGTTATAAAGTCAGAGGTCGAGGCCGAGGTGCTTCATAGCAATAAAAAATGTCGCTTTGGAAAGCTAAGAGGCCACGTTTCTGAACTTGCTGTTCAGGTAGATCGCGAACCTCATGCCAAAAATACCAAAGTTGTCGATGCCATAGTGGCCGACGCAGTCGTAGAGGCTGCCTGCAAGAAGATGTCGCACCCTCTTACCGATTTACAAAACCATGAAGACATTCGTCAGCTTGCCAAGCAGGCAATAGTAGATACCCTTGGCCATCAAATAGGTGAGAAAAGGCTTACCCTGTTAATACCTCAACCAAAGGGACATGGGGCTGTTAACTTTATCTATGATATGGCTGCCTTTATCCTGAAAAACAAGCGGAACGATTCTTAATCTTGATCCGATAGCCAATTATTAAGAAGCCATTTTTGAAGCCAGAAAGGAATCTCTTCAGATTCTTCTACTTGCTCTAATGCGGTGTCTAGGGTGTAGCCCTCTTGGAGGAGCTTGAGGAGAGCAAATTCCCCAGGTTCCAAGGTCTCCCACACGACGTTGAGGTGGTGTGCACGATAGAGAATAAAGTACATTTCTTTCTTTTCAAGGGTAGGAAAGTCATGGTTAAGCCAGTAGTCGTGATCGTGCTGTAAAAAAGCCTCTCTGAAGTGCATGAAGTGACCGTGGGCGGCTAAAATATGTACGTGGGGTTGAATCTTAAGCTTCTTGTATAAAAGCTCTTCAGCCTTGTCGCCTGCATACTTTAGAAGGTCTATTGCTGGCAGGCTTTTTGCAAAAAAGCATGCTTGGCAGGCCCAGTCTATTTCTGCAGCTTTTATAACGAGTGCCTTATCAGACGCCTCATAGCTCTTTTCTAAAAAGCTTACGACATCCTTTCCCAACACATGTAAGCTCCAGTGCGATGGTGGATGCGCAACAAAATAAGGTATAGCAATTTCAGCGTTAAAGCCATGCTTGCCAAAGAGGCGCGATAAAAAGGGAAATTGCTCCTGCAGGGCACCTAGCAGCCTTAGCCAGTAGCTTTGGTGGTAAAGCTGCATGCGCTCATCAGCATTGAGGGTATCTGTAGAGGTGATGTAGGCAGAAGGTTGTTCTTCATATACAAGATCGTACTGCATATCTTGGGTGATAGTGCTGCCAAACCAGCGCTGGATGTGGACAAGGCGACTTGGAACTTTTGGGTCATAGCTCATACTGTAGCCTCAAAGAGGGCTTTTGCCTTTAGAGCCTCTTGCCAGGTGTCTTCAAATGAAATGAAATTGTCGTCCCATTCAAGCAGGGTTGAAACGCCACCTGTAAGGGGGTATACTTCTCTATAGATTTCCCATACTTCATCGCATACGTAATTGTCGTGAGTGTCGAGAATATAGCCGTCACAGCGTTTATGGCCTGCAAGGTGGATCTGCAGTACTCTGTCGAGACGAAGGTTAGAGTAATACTCTTTAGGGCTAAAGCCATGATTTTGGCTTGAGACGTAGATGTTGTTGACGTCTAGCATCATAAAGATATCAGCCTTTTCAACAACCTGAGCATAGAACTCCCACTCGGGCATTGTATCATCAGTAAAGGTGACATATGATGACAAATTTTCAAGAGCAAAGGGTACTTCTAGGTAGTCCTGAACAATGCGTGCACGCTCTGCCACATAGTCAATTACTTCCGGTGTATATGGCAGGGGTAAAAGGTCGTGAAAATGGGCTCCAGGCAGCCTTCCCCAGCATAGGTGGTCGCTAACCCAGGGCGTTTTTGTCTTGCGAGTAAGGGCTTTTAACTTTGCAAGGTAGTCAAAGTCTAGAGCATCAGGGCTTCCGATGGCGAGGTTTACTCCATGCTGCACAACAGGATAGCGCTCGAGTATGCGCTCGAGATTTTTCATGGGTAGCCCCTCGTCCACCATAAAGTTTTCACTTATGATCTCAAACCAGTCGATAGCCGGCCAGTGGCTAAAGATATATTCATAGTGAGGGATTCTTAGGCCTATGCCTATACCCAAATTTGGTATCTCTTTATTTTTTCTCACGCTATTTCATAATTTTTAAAGCGAGTGTATGTATTAGCCCGATTTTGTGCTATTAGAGACTTACATCGCCGCTTTGGATCGTGTGAATAATACCCTTATCGTCTTCTAGAACTAGGCTTCCCTCTTCTGTAACGCTAAGCACGTTCCCTTCGATCTCTTTGAGGGCGGTGCGGATAGATACATGCTGATGCACCATCCAGTTGAGGTTTTTTTGCCAGAGGCTTGGTGCGTAATGTATGCCATCTTCAAGGCGCTTAGCAAATAGCTCTACAAATGTCTCTTTTACCTCATTAACGATGAATGGCTTGCCGCCTTCTAGGGCCATTGATGTCGCTTTCTGAGGGATCTTTTCAAGATCTTCAGCCGTCATGTTGACATTGAGGCCAATGCCTAGCACGATAAAGGGTTTGCCGTTTACCTCTATGCGCTCCGTAAGTATGCCTACAATTTTTT
>JAYRNE010000448.1:0-2327 GCA_041912355.1 Chlamydiales bacterium | reverse complement strand
TCCAACATGTTCAGAATATGCACTCCAGATGTTCTCTGAAAGGCCTTTTTTTACTGCTTGTTGGCTTACACTCAAGCGCTTAGCAAAATGTAACCCATGGTTTAAAAACGTTTCATAGCTCCCTCTCGGGCCACAATGAGAAAAAATTTAGATATACGCTTGCAAATAAATTCGAAATGCTTTATGCCTATTGTCACTCATTCATGGATTGTCTCAATTGGGGACTTTTGGGACGTTTTTTATACCTAGTTTTAAGGAGGATGGTATGAAGCACATTTCAAAAAAGACATGGTTTGCACTTACCGTTGCAATCGTGGCACTCTCCGCGGTTTTTGCTGTAAGAAAACCTGTTACAAAGAAGCAAGCATCACATGTTGTGGTAGACCGCTTGGTTAACCAACTTGTATGCTCGGCTGATCACCACAGAAGCAACCGTAACAGGTTCCCACGTGGTATTCTCGGCTTTAACTTTAACAAAATTGCCGCTTTATTTGGCGATACAAGGCGCGATAGAAGTAGAAGTGACGACGTTTCACTTTTATCCCCGCGTAAAGTTGAAGTTAAAAACAAGCAGCAGTATAGAAGAGTAGAAGGCCCAAGACCAGGCGAAAGACGTCCCCCAGTTGGCGGCGACATTACTCCCTAGTTTTACTAAAGCCTTACCACCCCTTCATGTAAGCCGGCACTATGTTAGTGGCGGCTTTTTTTTTATCTTAACGACCTAAGTAGATCTTTAATAGCAGGTGGCACACCTCGATCTTGTATTATTTTGCTCTTAAGCTTTGAAAAATCAGTAACCGGTTCACCTTTTGTAACAATGACTAAAGAGACATAGGCCTTATGTGTCTTTTCGTCAATGGCGACAACAAACCCTCCATAGGGCTTGTCTGCCGCAACAGGCTTAAGCGTACTTTGGTTTTCATCCCCCATGCCCCCAGGGTGGAAGTTAGGTTCATACTTAGCAAGATCATCCTGCTTCATTACAACTACCGGACGCTGTTGATAAGGAGCGAGGTTAAAGCCTTCAAAAATGCCCATTTTTGCCTTGTGAAAGGTGCTTCCTTCCTCGTGAAGAGGGCCGTGCATCCACACATCAACAAAATCTTCCTCTTGCTGTACAAGCTGCACGGTAAACTGTATTTCATCAGCCTTACCTTCAACAAGATGGCGTACAGGCTGAGTATCTAGCACCTCGACAAACTGAGGGTACTCGCGAGCAAATAGTGGCATAAGCTCCTCGCCTGGATAATAATGAACAATTGTAGGATAGTCCTTATAGACCATGCCATGAAGCTCTTCTGATATCTCCGGGTTTTGAATAGGCTTTACAGGAATCGCTGCTGCAGGCTTCATCTCTTGGGCTGTGGGCACAAAGATGACGGCTCCAAAATTGCAGTAATCAGGAACATCACGTAGATCTTCATCCACCCAAAAACGGCTGTTAAGGGCCCCTTTTACTGCCTCAGAAGAGGTAAATGCTTTTACACATGCGGCGTTATTATCGCCACCTCCATGGGAGTCAAAAATCCAAAATTCTTTAGGGCTCCTTACTACTAAGCAGATAGTCTCCGGTGGCTTTGTGATGACAACAGCAAACGGCATAGACTCCGCACTTTTTAAACTAGCATCCACAAGCTCTTGAGGACTAGTTAGTGGATAGTTTTTGCGATTGGCATTTGGTGACCAACTACCCCAGAGAGACTTTCCATGGGGCTGAATGGTTGGTGGATGGCGCACTTGCTGGATGTTAAGTTGGATACCCGCCCTTCCGCCAGAATCTTTGTAAAGCTGAATGCCTTTTATAAGTACATCGTCCAAAAGTGCAGGCGTTACTCTATCAAAGCTTGGCACATTCAGTAGGGCACTTGCGGCACAAATACTTGCTGGTGTACAGGCAGAGATTCCAAACTCTTTACCCCCAGGGATATTGAATTGATTGTGATTTGCTGAAATGGAGCCTCTTGGAGGTGCTGCTTCTATACCTTTCGGCTGTTGCTGATGGATTCCGCAAATACGTTCTAGCTCATAAATGATAGAAACCATATTGTCATTGTTCATTGCTTCAAGAAGAGACTTTGCTTTATTCAACAAAGAGCCATCTTGTGCATTTGCCGTAATATAGCCGGCTACTTCGCTAAATCTTTGCAAGGCTTCTTCGGAGGCAGTTGGGTTTGAAGCCATTAAATACGAAGCTTTTGTAATGGCTTTATCAATAGCCAATTTCATATGCCCTGCTACCATTTCTTGAAGGTGTTCAGCGCCTTGCATATTGTTTGCTGCTGCAAAGCGAAGCGCTTTTATAGCATCAGGATTTACAGAAATCATCT
>JAYRNE010000447.1:0-5038 GCA_041912355.1 Chlamydiales bacterium | reverse complement strand
TCTTCAGGCACCTTTACCACATTCTCAAAGCGGCTAAGCGCTTGAATAACTTTTTCAGCTTCTGTAGTTGCCAAAAGATCAAGCCCCTGAAAAAAAATAGCCTCTGGAATGGTAGGAAAGGTCGATCTTCTTGCCTTTAATACGCGCGATACTGCAGCCACAAAGAGGATTGCCTCATCGCTAAGTGCGTAGTACGTTTCTCTATTATCAGCATAAAATCTAGCACGGTATGTCTCTACTTTTCCCAACACCACTTGACGCACCTTTCTGGATAGACTATCAAGCTCTTGCGGGCGTTGAGGATCACCTGTTAATAACTCCCCTTCTCTAAGCTGTTTTTCAGCGAGATCAAAAAGCTGCTGCATCCACTGAACTACAGGGCGTCCTCTACTTTTTGGCCGGGTTATTTGTTGTAATTCTATTTCCATTCCCTGGAAGGAAAAGGAGCTCTGAGCCTTTCTTTGAGTAGTTGGTATCATATTACCTCATGATTTCAGAAAAGTGTAACGCACCTAGTTGTAAATCGCAATAATACAATAGACTGTAATATCTGGATTTTACTTATAGAATAATTCTGATATTCCATACAATAAAACAGCAAAATACTGGATAACACTATGCAAGTCAGCCACCACCAAGACCTAGAACGAGGACATACCGCCCCGATAACTGCACTTTGCCAACTTAGTGATGGTATATTTGTAACAGGAGCTAAAGATGGCAAAATTATCCATTGGAATGCAAATGTAGAAGAATTTAAGGTTTGTAACGCTGACGAAGATGCCTACTCGCCAATAACAGCTGTTACAAAAGTTGCCGCCAACACATTTGCTGTAGGCACATCAAAGGGGTCTATTACCCTTTGGGACTTTGAAGGAAACAAAAAAAGCTCCTGTTCATATAATGAATTTTCTAAGCCTCAGCAAGTTCACTGCCTAGCTCCTAATCTCCATGGTGAAGAAAAGACCTTTTTTGCAGGAACTAATAGATATTTTCACCAGATTAGTTTTAAAGGAGATAGCCCGCCGACCCTCTTAAGGTACTGGCAGGTTAAAGGGATTGTCTCATCGTTAACAAAAATCGAAGAAAGGAAGGTGATGGCGCTCTTTGGAAAGCAAGTTGTCCTTTTTGGCACTTCAAGAAAGGCTAAGCAAAGCGTTTTTCCCCTTCCCAACATCACATACTTATCACAGCTTCCAAGTAATGACGCCCATTTTTCATGCTGTGGAGAAAATGGCCATCTTATGGCACTTGATCTTACTGTAGGAGATATTTTTCGTGATTATAAAGCCCATACGGCAAGTATCTTATCTACCGTAGAACTTGCACCACAGGTTGTTGTCACAGGCTCATCAGATCGCATGATTAAAATTTGGGACTTTCGGCAAGCTGAAGCTGTCACTACTTTAGAACCACAAAAGGGAGCTATCGCCTGCCTAGAATCCATTTCTCCAAAGCAGTTTGTTTCATGCCAAGATAATGGCTTATCTTTTTGGGATATACGCCATTAAGAAGGTAAAATGCCTTAATCAATTACGAAAGTTTAGGACAGAAGCAAACTATGCACTTATTTAAAATGACGTTACATATAGAATTTCTTGGAACTGACATATGGTTCGCAACTATCGATAGGCAGTCTCTTTCAGCAAAAGTGTAGATTGTATAAGCTCCTACAAGAGAGCCCACTACAGCGCCTGTGCCTGCGACTAGAGCAAAAAAGCATCTTTTGCGCGGAGATCTTTCTTGAATTACTCCATTGAGTCCTTGTCCTACTAGTATCGAATAGAGGCCAATAGTACCTACTGCTACTGCAATTTCTTTGCTAGAAGATTGGGCAAGGCCACCTTTAACGTGTACGTAAAGGTTTTCAAGGATTCCACTATAATCGCTTGCTAATTTTGAAGCGCCTGAAAAAAAACTAGATATATGATGCATATGTCTTCCATTACTGTTTGAGAGTAGTTAGCATAATATAATACAAAAAGCAACGCAAGAGAATACTGTTTGCATACTTGATGCATACCTGTTATACAAAAAGCCTAAACTACTGATAGGAAGTTTATGTCATGTATGTACGCAATTGGTACTGCAGCAGGAATAACAGCATCTGCTGCGATTGCCTTGAGCACACGAGCAGGCTGTCGTATGGCACTTACAAATCAGCGCCGCTGGCTTAAGGTGTTAGTCAGCAACAACCTCTCTGGTACTATCTGCAAAGGCATTGCCTATCTTGCAAACTTTACCCCCCTTCCCTTCTGGAAAGGTGTCTCATTTGGAGCTTCCGCTACAGCATCGCTCATCGACTTTGTGGCCGGAATGGAAATGGCCGAGCGCAATGTAGAAGAAAGTACGACATCTCAAAAAATAAAGCGCATTATTTCACCCTATGGCCTTTTAATTGTAGCTGACTTTATCATCCCAGGTGACTATTTTCTCTTAAAGGGAATAGTACCTAATTTTGGCGGCGTAATTTCTGTCAAAGGTCTCTACACGCCGCATCAAAAAGCAACATAAACAACTGCAACTATTTCCTGCAAAATAACATTAGTTAGTCTCAAGTTGACAATACAAGCCTCGCTGATTTATGCTATTTGCCAAACAAACTAAGATTAGGATTAATTATGAGTTTTCATGCTATTGGGGCAGTAACTGGGTATGCAGCGGCAGCTCTGCTTGGATTTGCTGGGCGCGCACTTGGCAAGAAGGCACTTTCATCTTCGCCAGTTAAAGATATTGTTGGAGATCTTGCGGCAATTGGCATAGCAAGTGCCATTTCTCACTGCACTTCAAATGGCTCAGCGTTTTGCGAGGGAGTTGCTCTTGGCGCTTCAGCAATGAGGTCCACTTTTGCCTATATAGCCGGTGTTAATACTGGCTTATCAAAAGTTGCAGAGGATCCTACAGGAAAAGAGATAATTACCCATCGCCATTTTAAACCACTGACCGCAAAATGGGCATTCCTTGGTTGGGGCCCAGTGGCACTACTTGGCCACCGCGCTCTTTCAGACACGATATCTGTAAGCTTATTTACCTATGCAGCCGGCATGACTACGGTTTACACTGCTGCCGATTCTATAAAAAGCCACGCACAGCGTACTCGAGTTAAACTTCAAGGTGGATTGGCGGATTGATAGGCCTGTAGTGCACATCAACAAAGCTGCAGTTTAGATATGTTGTGGGACCAACTACGAGCTTTCCTGCTGCGCATTCATGAATATGCCCAAAACAGTGTATGAGCGGTTTTACACGCTCTTCTACAACCTTTCGAAGTTCTTCACAGCCTACGTGGCGGCCATCGCTGTTTTGATCTAAGATGCCATGAGGCGGGCCGTGGGTAACGAGAATGTCGGTGTTAGTCGGAATAAGGTCCCAGTGTTTTTTTATGGGCGCTCCCCTATCGCGCATAAAGTGCCAATCTAAAAACGTTGGTGTGTAGGGCGAGCCCCAAATGTTAAGGCCTTCAAATATAATTCCAGAGTCACATAGATAGTAAATGTTCTCTTCAGGGCAGTGTAGAGAGAACTCTCCACGCTCTATGAGGCCATCGTGGTTACCAGCAACCACCACTTTGCATCTATATGGGGTCGTTTTAATCCACGATAAAAAAGCGGCATACTCCCACTGCATGTTCTGGGCTGTTAGGTCGCCTGCAACAAGCAAAATATCTCCTCCAGGAACCTTTGGAAGGTAGCCATGCAGGTCTGAGACACATGTTATACGAAGCTGTTTATTTAGATCTTTCACATTGCCCTCACACGCCAGCCAGATTTTCCAGGATTAATCGATGCTGTGTATGAGACAAGAGCATCTTTTTTAGCATAAAGCATGCTTGGATCTTTTTCGTAGTTATGCGTTTTGATGATATGTGCAAGGCCCTCTGCAATAAGCTTACCGCCATTTTTATTTGGCTCGATTTGCGAGGTATAGAGGTCTTCACGTGGGTTAAAGGTATTTGGAAGGTCAAGTACCGGTATCTTTTCACGCTTTGCCCGCTCAAGTATAGGCTTATAAAAACCTTCCATAAGACCAGAGAGTGTTGCCATAGAAAGGTCTTCGCCATTTCTTACCCGCTGCCAAGTGTTTAGAGGAATAATCCGCGATGCAAGATACAAGACGCCAGCTCCTGCTAGCCCTAGTATAGCTCCTGCAATTGGATGGATTTTACCTGCTATTGTAGCTATCGCTGCTAAACCTGTGGCTACGCTAGATGCAGCGTGAATAGCGCCAAAAGCCTTACCAACGATGTTCATAATTCTGTATATGCCATAAGCGTCATTATTTACATCAAGGCGGTACTGAGTCATTATAATTGGCCGGATATTTTTGCCACCTAACCCCTTAACCTCATCCACAATCTTTAAGTAGCGCTCATGAATTCGTGGTATCTCACCGAGCATTGATAAGGGTGAATAGAGACGCTCTCTAAAGTCGTTGCCACCAACGCTTAGCACTACGTAGTGGGTATCATCAGGGCGTGCTTGTATAGCTGCTTTAAGACTGTTGAGGGGGTGAAAGTCAAGAGATGATGTATCTACCTCTTTTGCCTGTAAGTAAGCTAGACCTTTTGGGTACTTTGTATTTTCGTCTATGCTAAGAACTCTACCGACAGTATCGCCTGAGAGGAGTGAATTTGTTGTAAAGCCATCTACAGCATGGCTAACGACTGTATATTCTTTGCCTAAATTTGTTTTCAGCGAGCCTTCAACTGAGTCTTTTTTTGCCTGTTCTACATTTGAGCCATCTTTATTCAACAGCCAGTAGACATTATCGATGGTTGAATCGCCAAGTGTGTGAACAAATATTTTACTCATGCAACCTCCGTGGTAACTTGTAATTATTGCATATTTTGCAATTTAATAGCACATAAAGCACAAAAAAGACTTAAAGCGACTCTGCTAACAAGTACCATTATATTAATAAAATATCGCAAATTATATTTATAATAATTAGCATTTTTAGTATTATTACTATACTTTATTGTATAGGTGATAGTATGAAAATTACAAAACCATGGTTTTTAAATTGTTTATTTACAAAT
>JAYRNE010000446.1:0-4204 GCA_041912355.1 Chlamydiales bacterium | reverse complement strand
TGAAGCTGTGCACCGTGCTGTTTCCCTATTTACTAAAGAAGAGCTAGCAACCCTTCTTAAAGATAAAATAGCTCAAAGTAAAACAAGCCCACAAGAGGCAATCGAAGCCTTTTCCCTTGCTGAAAAGGAGTATTCTAAGCTTATGACAAGCTCAAAAGACACCCTTCTTGAGCAAGGCAAAACAACCTTTATAAAGGCTCTTCGCAACTTTATTGATGGCTGCCTTATCTCCTTTCACCTTGTAGACATGGGCAGCGAAATATCTACACCTATGGAAGCCTCTGAAAAGTATAATGCCTACTCGAAACTCTTTGCTGTGCCTCTCGTACTCTTTACTGCCCTATGTACGGTAACCTCAGTGTTAACGGCCTTTGTCGTTACAGGCATCATAGTGTCAAGCCTTGCCTTTGTTACATGGGCATACATACAGTGGTTGCAAGACTCTCCAAACACAATAGATCCCTTCGTCAACCTTCTTGAAGAGGCAAAAGAAGGTAACCTCGACCCCGTCCTTGCAAGAGAAGCTGAAATCGACGCTGTTTTAGAAAGTCTTGCAAGCTCACAAAATGGCCACCGCTCTCACCCACTGCTCATAGGCCCATCAGGTGTTGGAAAGTCCGAAATTGTAAGCGGCGTTGCCCAAAGACTTGCCCTAGGAAATGTGCCGAATGGCCTCAAAGGCAAAAAGCTTATTTCTATCAATACAACAGACCTCACAGATAAGACAAGGCGTGGCATGGGTGAAGATGCCCTTCAGCGCGCCATTAAAAAAATGGACAAAAAGAAAGACCACTACATCGTCTTTTTAGATGAGGTGCATGCTGCAAAAGAGAATAATGAACTAGGCACGCGCCTCTTAACGCGCCTAGATGGCAATACAAATGGCTTTCCATTGGTGATTGCCGCTACAACGACTATGCAGTATAAGAAGTACATCGAACCAGATATCGCCTTTAGCCGCCGTTTTACAAAAATTGACGTAAAGCCAATGACAAAAGAGCAGACAGTTCTCACACTACGCGAACAAAATAAAATACATGCCCCAGAAGTATCTATTTCTGAAGCTATGCTTGAAAAGATCTATGACGTCTCTTCAAAAAAGATGAAAGGCCGCGCACAGCCAGATGCCTCTAAAGAGCTTTTTACAAGGGTAGTAGCTGCCGTGCAGCACCCCAAAAATCCAGCTCTTAATAAGCACCAGCAAGAGCTTGCAAACCTAAGCTCAAAGCTACATGCCGACCCTGACCTAAACAGAAATCAGCGCTTAGTTCAAAGGATAAAAACTCTTAAAGAAAAAATCGATAAGCTGCAAGAGTCAGAAAATGAGGCCCATAAGCTTGTAGAAACAAGAACCCGCCTTATCCGCCTTAAAAACGCTCAAACCGACTTCATGTTTAAAACAGCCAGCAAGGCATGCGATACGAAGCAAGAGGAATACGCTCGTACCTTCCTCTTCTGGAACTACTACCTCCTTCCTCAGGTAAAAGCCCAAATCGAAGAGCACGAGAGGCAGCATAAAGCGAGTGTTCCCCTCAAAGTCGATGCCGCCCTTATTGAGCGGTTGGCTTAAAAAGAGAATAGGGGCAAAATAACAAGCTATAAGGGCCCCTTTTGGTCGTTTTACTGAACATCGCTTATCTGCTTGGAAAAATGCTGGTAATCCTGCCTGTCAGGCCAAGAACCTCCCCACTCATAGCCACGCGATGTAAAGGCTCGGTAACAAACGTTGTCAGGATCATCCGTGATGCCGCCCTTATAGGCTACGCTTCTATCAACATAGGCCCTGCCACCCTCTGGCAGCACGCGCTCACCCTTAACGTAGGGGTTTACAAGGGGGTTTATGTCGATCGCAATGCCGTAGCTGTGGTTTGAGAAGACGCCAGGATAGGTTGTGTTCTCCCTACAGCAAAAACAGGAGCTATTATTTGCAGACATAGAACGTTCATCATCTGCCTCATATAGGTCCACTACCTCCATACGTTCTATGGGGAACATTTCGTTATAGAGCTCTTTAAATATGTCTACGAGTTCCTCCGCAAGCTTGTAATGCACCACCATATGGCCAGTCTGCACCATCCCTTCGTAATCCCAGTGTAAGACGGTAATATATCGCAGATCTTCAAGAGCAACAGGGCACCCCTCCTTGTAGGAGCGGCCTTGCATAAGCTCTTTTACTTCCTGGGGAATTTCCTCGATTGAGCCAAATGGCAAATCGCAGGAAAAGAGCGATAGAGGTAGAGAGAGAAAAAGGGAAATAATCAATTTTTTCATAGCAGTAAAAACTCCGATTTTGTATGAGAAAAACTACCATACTATAGGATATACTATGTCTGCAAGCGACACTCACGATTCAAAACAAACCGTCATTGTTCTACTAGGACCTCCAGGCTCAGGCAAAGGCACCCTCGCAAAAGAGCTTAGCAAAGTAAAGAAAGTTCCCCATATCTCTACAGGAGATCTCTTTTATGAAAACCTCAAAAACAAGACTGAGCTTGGCCTGCAGGCACAGCACTTTCTGGATAAGGGCCAGCTTGTGCCAGACTCTTTAGTACTCGACCTCCTTTACGATCGCATCCTAAACTCTGACTGCGAGCATGGCTATATTCTGGATGGCATTCCTAGAAACATCGCTCAGGTGCATGAGCTTGAGGACTTTCTTCGTAATAAAGGCACTATTATCGTGTTAAACCTAGATGTGCCTGATGATGTTGTGCTTAACCGCCTATCAGGCAGGCTTATCTGCGAAAACTGCCACCATGTGTGGCATAAGGACATTCAGGCGCCAAAACAGCCTGGGATATGTGACCTTTGTGGCGGCGCACTATTGCAGCGAAGCGATGACACCCCTCAGGCCATCCAAGAACGGCTAAAGGTCTACCACGAGCAGACAAAGCCTTTAGAAAAGTTTTATGAAGAACAACACCTCTTAAAACATCTAGATGCCTCAAAATCCGCTGAAGAGGTCCTCGCCCAAGCAGTAGGGGTCTTTAGCTCACTATGACACTCCACATTGGCCTTGCTGGCGATGTGATGATCGGCAGGCTTGTAGACGAATATGGAGGCCCTATCTGGGGCGATATGCTGCCAGTTATTAAGGAGTGTGATTTTACACTTATAAACTTAGAAGCTGCTCTTACCCACTCTCAGCATATCGTCCCCAAAGTATTTAACTTTAAGTCAAACCTTACACACGTTAGCTGGCTAAAAGAGGCCCTAATAGATGCAGTAAACCTCGCAAACAATCACGTTTTAGACTACGATGTAGAAGGCCTTCTCGAAACGCTCACCACACTAGACAAAGCAGACATTCTCCATGTAGGTGGTGGAAGAAGTGCAACTGAAGCAAAAGCCCCAGCTATTAAAGAAATCAAGGGCATTACAATTGGCATACTCGGTATTACCGACAACGAACCTGGCTGGCGTGCAGGCAAACACTCTGCCGGCATAAACTTTGTAGAAGTCGGCGATGTCGATGCCGTTAAGGAAGATATTCTAGCACTTAGAAAAAAGGTAGACATCCTCATTGTAAGCCAACACATAGGCCCCAACATGGTAGAGCGCCCATCAAAATCAAAGGTACACTTTGCCCATGCGCTTATAGACTTAGGTGTAGATATCATCCACAGCCACTCTGCCCACATCTTTCAGGGTGTTGAAGTCTATAAAAAAAAGCTCATACTCTATGACTCTGGTGACTTTGTCGACGACTACTATGTAGACCCACACTTAAGAAATGACCGTACGTTCTTTTTTAGAGTGGATGTAGACAAAAATGGTCCTAAAAAGCTCACGCTCATCCCTGCCCTTATCTCCAACTTTCAGGTAAATCACGCTAAAGGTGAAGATAAAGAGGCCTGCCTTAGCCGTATGATTGCCCTATCAGGTGAGTTTGGAACTACTTTTGATGTAACAGACCTAGGCCTAGAACTTTATTTCTAAGCGAAGCTAAACGTACATTTTTATAAAGTGCGTGCATGAATGTAAAAGCGGTGCATTATTGCCCCGCACTCCAAAGATGACAGTAAAGAGAAGTTTTAGTAAACTATACGCCTTCCACTTACAACTTGAGGATTAATGACCACCATTATACATGCTAATGCTGTTTTTTCAACCACGCCTATTTTTGCTTCTGGATCGCCGCAAACACAGCCTACAGTGCCACTACAACAGTTTCTGAATGGACAGCCTGTAGATAACTTTATTA
>JAYRNE010000445.1:0-4451 GCA_041912355.1 Chlamydiales bacterium | reverse complement strand
GCGCGTGATGTACACCACTTTTTGGGGGGCTTGGGCGGTAAACACCCCTTCTAATGTCTTACAGTCTATATCGGCCTCGTCAGAAGTCAAGACGCTACCATCATGCAGCACCACTTCAACCGCACCCGAGAGGATGATCCTATCAGGGTCAAGGCGCTTTTCAGATGTTGGTTTCATAAGCATAACGCCTTTTTCGCAGCGGATGTTGCCAAACTCATGCTGGATATAGACAGAGCCTGCCATTGAAATCTGTTTACCGTTGTAGTCGGCACTATTGGCTTCTATGCCTGTCTTATTTACGGCATGAAGTGGAAGAGCGAGTATTACACTTAGTATTAGGAGTCTCATATACCACCTTCTGGTGTAAATTGGACTTTTAAAAATTCAGCACTAAAGTTATTTTTATTATTATCATTACTTAGATAAAAGGACATTTTTGCAGCTTCACCTATAGCCTCAGGCATAAGCACAAAGGGATTATAAAGAACGTCATGACCATCTGCTGTAAAGGTCCAAAACTTAACCTCAGTTGCTAAAAGCTGATTTGTATGAAAGTCATACATCGCCTCTTTTGCTTCAAAGTAGCGAAAATGCTGCTTCGGTGTAAGTGTAGATACATCTATAGGCGCCTCAGGCGCTGGTTTATTACGAAAAGCTAGCTTGCCATCATCATTATAAACAGCTTCAGACCCATCACTTGCTACATAGTAAAGCTCATGCTGCATAATGCCTTGGACATCATAAAAGGTCTCAACAACTTGCATGTGAGGCTTTTTTGCGACAACACGAATATCAGAATAGGCAGCATTTAGGTCGACAAGTCTGCGTAAAGGCCCTTCAGATATATGCATGGTCTTTGACACACGCTCGCGCATTTGGTGAGTAAGCTCTCGTTTTTCTCGGCGGTGCTCTTTACGAATTTTTCTAGGAGATGATTCTATTAAGTCGTGAAGCTCTTCACCTTTTGAGGATGAGACCATGGCCGACTTTATAGCAAAAAATGCACCCAAGCCAAGAAGTATACTCAACCAAAAAAAGAAAGGGCCTCTATAGACAAATCTATTCATGCGACACAACATTATGTATGGCTACAAGCTGCTTAAGAAGCGTAAAAAGCTTGTCCATAGGGTATACGGAAGCACTATCGCTCTTTGCCTCTTGCGGGCTTGGGTGCGACTCTATAAATAGAGCCTCACAGCCACTTGCAACCGCGGCTTTAGCAAGATAGGGAATAAACTCTCGATCACCGGCTGTAGATGTACCATTACCCCCGGGAAGCTGTACAGAATGTGAAGCATCAAAGCACACAGGATAGCCATAGCGCTGCATAATAGGGATTGCACGCATATCGCTGACTAGGTTGTTATAGCCAAAGCATGTTCCTCGATCGCAGAGGATAATCTGGTCGTTACCAACAGAAACAGCCTTGTCAACGACATTACCCATATCGTGAGGGGCAACAAACTGGCCCTTTTTAATATGTAGGGGCTTTTTGCTTTTAGCTGCTGCTAAAATCATATCTGTTTGGCGACATAAAAAAGCGGGAATCTGCAGTACATCTAGTACTTCTTGCGCGTATGGAACTTCTTCAGGAGTGTGTACGTCAGAAATTACAGGAACTTTAAATTCATCTTTTACTTTTTGTAAGATGCGAAGGCCCTCTTTAATGCCAGGGCCACGAAAGGAGTTAATACTTGATCGGTTGGCTTTATCGTATGAAGCTTTAAATATAAAATTTACATTTAGCTTTTGCATCATTTCAGAGAGCATTTCGGCACATTTTAGCGTATGACTTTCGCTCTCTATGACGCATGGGCCCGACATAATCGTAAGAGGATTGCCCTTACCCACAAAAAAATCTGCAATTTTTACTTGTTTCATAGCCTCTTCTCCTCTTAAATCGACTAATCACAACCGAAGGTTAACATTCTTAACGGTATGCAAAAGATTCGGTTGCGGCTTTCACCTCGCTAAATGGCTAATAATAATACCCAAAAAAACGTTAATCTTCTACTAAAAACCAAAATCAGGTATTGTAGTATTTTCTCAGGACTGATAGCTCAGTGGATAGAGCACCCGCCTTCTAAGCGGGTGGTCGTAGGTTCGAATCCTACTCAGTCCGCCATTTTTAGAGGTTTATGTGCTACTAGGCAATGTGACGCTTACATGTAGGCCCTTTTCTTCAGTTGACAAGGTCTTTAAGGCCTTTTCTGGTTCTGCCTTTGGTGCTTTAAGTAACAGAAAACGATTTGAAAAAATTAATAGCAGCCTACTTGACTGTATACAGCAAGAACAAGAACCCTGCTTTTTACTCCCTCAGGTTGTTGACTTTATATCCAAAGTAAATAGCAAAAAACTTCTTTTAGAACCCTATCACCTAGTAGATTTTGAATTTTGGCTTAACCACTACAGCAACCTATCGATCGCTGAAAATAGGCACATTAGAAGCAAAATCGTTGGCAAACGCATCACACGATCAGACTACCAGCTCTTCTTTCCGATAGGCATGAATAAGACCCTTGCCGGCTCTCACTTTGTTGCTGCGCACCTTTCCCCAGATGTCGACACTACTATAGCCTCTTTTTGGGGCTGGGTTGATGCCTTTGGAGCACAGGTCGGAAGCGGCATGCACAGCTGGGCACTTCCTGGCCCAATTGCGGACTCTCATATCGCCATGCTCTTTCAGAAAACGTTTGGTGATGACTTTCTTGATGTTTTAGCACGAAAGTCTGACACCCTTTCTCTTACTGCACGAGATTTAGTTTCCAATAAAAACGTTCTTAAACGTAACCACAAAAGCCTTATCAGCCATGTGCATGGGGGCAAAGAAATTGTGGTGATCAATGATGAAAGCCACTTTGTAGGCGACTGGCGCGCAAGTGATGCAGAACATGTTCGTCACGTAGTCACAAGCTTTTATAGCCTTATACGCTGGCTTGAACATGCCATCTACTACAGACTCATCAGCGCATATGCCAAAGAAAAGGTTGTGAAAAAAGATGTTCAAGATGCCCTTGATGGCCTTTTTACAACAAAGCTTCAAGAATCAGAGCCTGCACATGAATTTACAGAGACCCAAAAAAAGCAGGTTGACACCTTCTTAAAAGCTGTTCTCAAAATACCCTCAGGCATAAAAATCACCTACCGAGAGCTTGTGCGCGAACTTGCAAAGACTATCGGAATTACACTACCCTCAAGCAGCTTTGTTCCTGATGAAATATTTTCTAAAGATGGCCGCCTAAAAGAAGATCGCCCAAAGATATTTACCCACCTAGAAACGCTCTTTCGCTCTGTTGCAGAAGCATCTAGTGTTTGCAGGCACTTTCTTGATCGCCTTGATGTACTTCTTGCTATCAAAGATAAGGTACTGAACATTCCTTCACAGTTTATCACCCTTAAAAGCGATGTGGAAGAAATTCGCACAAAGATGAACTCGCATGAATACCTTACAGTGGTAATTCCAGAAGAGGGCGGCAACTGGTTTCCTGTTGGCGTAGTCTATGCAAATGACATTAAACGAAAACCTCTTGGAACAGTATCGCTGCGCGACTTTTCGAACGAAGGCGAAACGAAAATGGCCTCCTACCTTGATGTCGTCAGCATCATCGACCACCATAAAAGTGACATCAAAACGCAAAGTGCTTCTACAATCACTGTGGGAGATGCGCAATCTGCAAATACCATCGTTGCCGAGCTTGTACTGACACTCAATGAACGCTACAGCACTCTTGACATATCGGATGTGACAAAAAAAGTACACGAGTTGCAAAAGAGAGCTAAAGACCCAAGTGACTTTAGAAAGCTTAGGCGCCTTCTAAGCATAGCGCTTAATAGCACGCAAGAGGGGTACATCCACCCTGAAAGAGAGTATAGTGAGTATCTTTTCTTCCTTCACGCCATTTTAGATGATACAGACCTACTTACAAAAGTCTCTCAGCGCGACCTTGAGGTAGTTGCCACACTCTTAAACCGCATGAAGTCATTAGCCTTAAAAGAAGATGCTGAGATCATCACCTTCAGTGATATTGCGCGTGACGAAAACTTCATAGAAAATGCCTCACGGCGTATTTTGCAAAATGAAGACATGTACTCAATCTACGAGAAGATCTACGCACATAAAGAAAAAGAGGTAGAGCGCAACCTTGCAGCATGCGTTGAGGGCAAACCTTCTACTATCTTTGTAGACACGAAAGTGCAAAATGGCTGTGCAAGAATAGGCCAGACAAAGCTTTTTAGTAAAAACTTTGCTACATTTGCAAAGCATCAACGCACCCTGCAAAGCCTCTTTTGCAAGCAAGCTCAAAAAACACACACCCAGTCCCCACAAATAGACCTTCACATCCAGATGGTAACAACTATCGCCTCAGCAGATGAAGTCTACCAAGGAAAAACCGGCAAATGGCGCCATAAAGATGAGCTCTGGTTCTGGGTGCCACCTGTGCAAGGTGCCT
>JAYRNE010000444.1:0-4757 GCA_041912355.1 Chlamydiales bacterium | reverse complement strand
CCCTTTGATGTGCTTTCTATGCTTTCACAAGTAAGCCCAAACCCGAGCGACGATCCTTACGATATAATAGCAGGTCCCTATCCTAAGAAGGTCATTAGTTGGGAAAAGGTTAAAATGGCTATGGACAAGGGGATGGTAGGGTCTAATCCTCATGATCTTACAAAATATATGGGCGACTTTGTTTTTAATGTAAAACCAGGAACAGATAAAATCTATCTTGGAAAGCCTGTAGAGGTGTTAGAAGCTGGTACCGGCTTTATGATGATACGTAGAAGTACTTTTGATACATTTAAAGAAAAGTTCCCAAGCTATGGCTACTTGCCGGACGATCCCCGCACAGAGCATTTTGATGGAAGCCGCGAAATTCACATGTACTTTCAGGCAGAAATTGACCCTAAATCAAAGCGCTACTTATCTGAAGATTACTGGTTTTGCCAGAAGTGCCAAGAGATTGGTATGAAGATATTTCTCTGCCCATGGATGAAGACCTGTCACGTAGGCTCCTATGTTTTTGGAGGAACACTGCTTGACCTATTACAGCTTGGGGCACCAATGACAGCTGATTTAGAGGCTTTACGCAATATCCGCAAGGAAGAGAAAAAAACGAAGGGACATCAAAGTGGATTTTAGAGAGCAGGTTAGAAAGCAGGTTTCAAATATCTCATCCTTTGGAGATAGAAAGAGCGTAAGCACATGCCTTAACAGCTGTTTTTCTATAAAAACGGATAAAGACAAGCTTACAAAAGCTCTTGTTATACTTGATGAACTCTTACACTGCTCTGTAAGTGGGTTTGTGTATGATAACAAGTTGAGCCTGGAAGATGCAACATCGCTCGTTTCAGAGATTCTTTATGGCTTTTATGATGGCGCTATAGATCCGAAGTTGGGAGGGGAATTTTTTCTTATACAGCTTCTTGCCGTTCATAATATAGATGCTGCAACGAAGATTATACAAAAGCTATCTGATGAAAAGACAAAAGAGCTTATTCACTTTTTATTTAAGCATCCAAAAGAGGGGACCTACTTTCTTCAAAATGTCTTTCACGAGCGCTACCAGTCCCTAATACAGGGATTTAGGACCTATTATTATGATGTACATGCCGAATCTTTAGATAACTTAGAACAGCGCGCTCAAAATGAGGCGAAAGAACTTTACGAAGCGTTTACGACGCTTATTTCTACTATGCAGTCAACTTTGATAGAGCTTTTAGGTAATGATGAGGAAACAGCAGTACAAAGAAAGCAATTTTTAGCCTCATTTGCTCCATACGTAGATGGAAATTATACCGAGAAGGATTTTGTAGAATTTGCCCGCATTTTTGGTCTTGGCGCCTATCCACCTATTCACCCAGAAGGCTATACGGAAAACGACCGTCTTTTAGAAAAGGTAAAGGCGATGCAAAAAATAGTAAGCCAGCCCCGCTGGCCCCTCTTTTTGCAGCGACAGGATACTCAGTCAATACTTTCCTTTGTTTATGCGATCATTGACCATCTAGAAGCAACCCAGCGCATGCCTATTAAGTATAAAAAGGGCCTAGAAATGGTAACATGTACCATTGCTACATCAGGTAAGGAGCTAGAAAAGCTTTTAACGCTTGGTTCAATTTTAGAGGGCTATAAAGCCCTTCAGACCTTTTTAGAAACAAAAGGTGGCATAAAAATTGCCCTTAAGGACTATCCAATAGTGGTATTTGACCAGTCCGATAAGGCGCTATTTCTAAAAAATCATGTTTATATAGAAAGTCTGAATCTCCGCTATCAGGCGAAAATTGTGCACGTTTCAAGGGAAGAGGCAACCGAATTAGCAAAAAAATGGGGCATCTTGGACCTTGTTGTAACAAAAGAGGATGGTACCTTTGGCTTTGGCGGCGCAAGAAACTGCCAGTTTATGCTAACGGCAAAAGCCTGTGGCAAAAATGAATCGAAGGCTGTCTATGGAGATATGGAAAGTAAGGAGCTCGGACAGGCGCTCTTTTTAGTGGATGATGATGTCCTTGTTCCTGAGGCGAATATTTTTTCTTCAGCTCTATTTGCCTACTCTACGCAAAACCAGCCAGAAAGTGCTGTTGGCTATCAATATGGCAGGGCCTCAAAGTTTCATATACATTTTTGGGGTTTGCAGGAGGTTCTTGATGGGCCTGGTGAGAGAAATATGTTCCCTACATGGCTTGATTATCCAACACTTGCTGGGCTTTCTGAACACATACTGCGCCCAAAGTTTTGCTTGAATTTGCCTCATGGCAACGAGGAAAGCCATTCGTTTTCTATTGCTAAGGGCCACTTCTTTTTACAGCCTTCCCAGCATCTTGGAGGCTCGCGCTATCCTACAGAGGTGATTCCTACGAAGTTTTTTGTAGGCCTTCCAGAGACTTTGCAGAAGATGAATGCATACTCGCTACTCATATACCTTGCAGATTACTTTGTTAACGCAAAAGGCGCTCATGGCCAAGAGACTCTTCCCTGGAATGAATTTTCAAAAAGCGCCTTTTTTAGATGTTTAGATGAGTCTTTAGCCTATGTTTCACAAGAAGAGATAAAGAAGGAACTTCAAACAAGGTTTTGGCTTAGAGTTGAGGGCTTTTTCCACTTGCAGCTTGTAGGGTATAGGTATCTTTTACGAATAGTAGAAGACCTTATGAATAGAGATATTCGGGCAACGTGCGAGGCCTATGCTCAGCAAAATCCTCTTACTTTACATGAAAAAGAGGCGCTTGAAAAGCTTGCTAAGGTCTACCTATATTACCAACAAGACGCTAAGCTCTTCTGGAAGCTAGGCACCCTTTTAGCTCAATCTCCTAACCCTGCCCAAGAGTTAGACAAAATTAAAGAGCAGGTAGAAGCTGAAGGTAAAGTCAGAATCGCTGATTATCCTCTCACAGAGGGCTTTTATTTGATGGCAAAGGCGCTTGGCGGGGGAACGTTTTGCAATGCATGCGCCAAGGCACTAGCCAAAGAAAGGGCATAAAAAGGGCAAAGGACATAAAGGACAACAATAACGGTTATTGTCGTCCTTTATGTCCTTTGTCTTTTTTAGCGCAATTTTTCAAGTACATCCGTAAACCGTTTCACGTTGGCCTTCAGGCCGCGAAAAAACAAGGAGTCTACTTCATCCGCCACGGCATTTGCTTGCTCTAGCACCTCGTGACCATCATCTGTTAATATCGGAAATTTCGAGCGTTCGTTGCCCTCTTGGTAGTGGCGCTCGATAAAGCCTTTTTGTTCCAAAGTTCTTAGGGTTTGGGAGGTCATGGTAATGTCTAAACATGCTTCTTGAGCAATTTCTCTTTGTGTGGAGTACTCGCCCTGGCTTGTTAGGCTGTTGATCGTGCTTAAAAGTATGTATTGAGTATGTGTAAGGTCTAGTGGGGCAAGGGCTGCTTCAAGACCTCTTCGCCAATCTACGCTTACTTGCCAAAGTAGTAGGCCTGTATTTTCTTCTTTCATAAAAAATCCTATATGCATGCATATAATATATATACGCACCTTGTTGCATTTTTGTATTTTTGTCAAACACAATTACCTCTTTTGTAAAAATATTTCAGAAAAAAAATCTATTCCAGATATAGCTGTGAGCATGATTATTATTTTTTCATGAAATTATGTGTTGACAACTTGCGAAAAAATAGGTAATGGGTGAGGTATATACAGTAAACAGTATATTAAAAACAAAAAACCATAAATATGGAGAAAAAAAATGGTAGCTAAGAAAAAACCAGCAACACGTGCTAAGAAAGTTGTAGCTAAGAAAGTTGTAGCTAAGAAAGCTGTAGCTCGTAAGACAGTAAGAAAGCCTGCTGCTCGTAAGCCAGCTGCTCGCAAGCCTGCTGCTAAGAGAACTGCTGCTAAGAAAGCTAAGTAGTCTTAATTCCCTATAAGGGAGATAGTAGACAAAATTTGGGGTCAGACTGGCTTAGGCCGTCTGGCCCCAAATGTTTTATTTGCTTGCAATTTCGTACGTTACGACAACATTTGCCGTAATATCTACATCAGGGGCCTCAATAAAAGCATCCTCTGCCATTTTGGCCATAAAATGCATATTTGGGCCAGGTATTTGATAGACACTCGGTTGATCAAGTTTAATATCAAGAATTCGCACAAGTTGAATATTTGCCGCACGGGCAATTGCTTCGGCATCGCGGACAGCGTTAGCGGTAGCATCAGTAATAGCTTCAGAGCGGTATTGACTTGCATCATTTAGGCCGAAGTTTATATTTGCAATATGGTTTGCGCCAGCTTGGCCTGCAGCGTCAATTATAGCTGGGGTAAGCTCAATTTTTTGAGTTTTTACTGTAATGCTGTTTGTTACTTCGTAGGCAATAATCTTTGCCTTCCAGTCATCAGGAATGTTATAGCGTGGAGCTTGAGAGTAGATTGGCTGCACGTTAAACTGCCCGGTATGGTATTCGCCCTTTACAAGGCCTGCAAGCTGCAGGTTTGCGATGACGTTTTGCATAGAGCTATTATTTTCAGATAGGGCATTTTCAGCCGTTTCATGTTGCGTCACGCAGCTTATAGTAAGCGTAACCTGGTCAGCAGGTTTATGAAGGGCTGAAGATCCGCTTACAACGAGTTTTGGAATAAAGGGTGTTCCTGCCATGCAAGTGCTGGACGTTAGAAGCCCTATAATAAATAGTAATATTCTATTTTTAGACATAAAGATACTCCTTAATTACATGATAGTTAAGTTATACGCTGGATGCCATTAAAAGAAAATAAGGTTTTATACCCGAATACGTGGGAACAGCTGTTATTTATTT
>JAYRNE010000443.1:0-2726 GCA_041912355.1 Chlamydiales bacterium | reverse complement strand
TTCAACGCACAACCTTTAACCAGGTGCAAGACGCTGCCTATACACTAGCTCACAAAGTACGCGAGTTTAAAGATGCCCTAAACCCTGCTAGCTGGCAGCCCAAAAGCCCGAGAGATATTCCTAGAGCAGGCAATATGGTGATGACTATTAACGATGTTTTACAAAGTACAAATCTTGAATCCTTCGCCCTCTTTGACGAAAACCTTTTAGTAGACTTAAACCAGATGCCGCTAGGCGATAGAAGAGATACTCAGCCACCAACTGCTCCCTGGAATCCCTACCAGCAGTCGATATCAACAGCTGTGGTTATCAGAGATCAGGGAAAACTCCGTCTTGCCCTTATAAGCCAGGATACGATACACGAGCTTTTACCTCTGTTAGCAAAAAAGCAAGAAGGTAATCCAAGCTTTTCTATTGCCCTAGTAAACCTAGAATCAGGCCTCTTAGAGCAAGAAAGCAATGCATTTGATTTCGAAGCACTTGAACACGATCCTGAATTTATAAAACTCAAAACCCAAGCCAAGCTCTATAGCGGCTATTTATCTTTTACAAAGGATGAGCAAACCTACCTTGAATCGTGGTTTAAGGAAATCAACAACCCCGATCTTCTTGAAAAGATGGTAAGAGAGCACATCCTAGTAAACCTCCCCTCAAAACTTCAGGAATATCCAGCAAGCTACTTAGGCATTATCATAAAAAGAGCAAAAGACTTGTTAGGCTGACATTACAAAATAAATCAACCCCTAGGCCCTATTTTACCAAGGACGCGTGCCAGTAGCTTGAGGAACAATTTGTGTTTGGAGGCTTTTGTCTTCTTTTTCCATTTCTTGTAAGAGGCGAATGGAAAGTTCGGGGCTGAGCTTTAGCGCGTGGTTTTGCATTTGGCTTGAAAGCTCTTGGTTTTTTTGAGATTGGCCAGATTTTGGCTGATTTTCTTGGGATTCAGATTTTAGGCTATGGAGAATTTTACTTGCCTGTTCTAGGTCATCTTGAACAGCTTGCATGCTCGCTAGCTCTTTACTTTGGGACGGAATTTGGGTTTTTGCATCGTCAATTAACTCTATTACCTTGGTAATCTTAGGACCTTTCGTTGGAAGAGCTTGTAGGGCGTCATATACTAAAGATACAAGTCGAGATTGCATGCTGCTTAGGCGATCAAGCGTTTCTGGAAATTCAGGCTCGTGAGAATAGCGCAGAAGGATCATCGTCTTTTTCTGGAAGTCTACGCCAAAGTCTACAGCATTTGTGATAGTCTCAATGCTTTCTATATGTTCTGTAAGAATCTGTTTTAGCCAGCTAAGCTCTAGCGACATCGTGAAGAAGTCGAGGTCCTTTTTATTTTTTGCAGTAAACCAGCTGAGCTTATGCATTAAGTCACCATACACCTGGCTCAGCATGCCATTTTTTTGCTTAGCAGTTATCAGGTTAAGAAGGTGCATGGTAAGCTGATAATCTGTTTCTTGAATAAAACTATCGCGTGTAGGATCTAGGTGCAGGCTGTTTATCTCGTCAGCAAGCACTCCAAACATAAACGAAAGGGCAGCTTGTGGGTCTACAAAAAACCAGCTTATAATAAGGTCCTGAAAAAGGAGTATGGGAGAATCTGTTTTTAGCATAGCTTCAAGTGGACTTATGGCATCTTCAACCTTCATAGCTGTAACGCGATCTCGTAAAGCTTCAACGGCCCCCCTCACTAGAAGATAGTCTACCTTAGAAGCTCCGTGCAGGCTTGTAGCAAGCTGTAAGTAGGTTGTATCTTCATTTTCTGAAAGAAGCTGCCAGTAACTTTTATCCGCAATAGGATCGCCATTTAGCCTTTTTAGTAAAAACGTAAGAAGTGCCGCTTGAAAGGGCTTTGATAGCGAAATCTTTTTTTCCAAATAGCTACGAGCCCATTTTTCATTAAGCTGCCACTGATTTTGCCAAAATGTAACAATCCTCGCATCTTCTGCCAATGCCATGTAGGCTGCTATTTCCACTCGCGATGCAAGCATGGCCTCTACATCCTTTTTTGCAACTTCCTGCTGAACAAGCAGCACAGCATTAGCAAGCATATTCAGCATACTCAAGGCAGCTTGCACATCAGCCTTTTTATAGCTTTCACTAAGTGTAAGGTGCCAATCACGAATTTTGGCAGCTAAAAAGGCATGCATCGCTTGGGTGTGAGGCTTTGCTGGGGCTTGTAAAAAGATAAGCAGCCTATCAATACAGTGCATAAGGTTGACAAGCCCCTCTTGACTATAGGCTTGCATGTAGAGGGCAAGGGAACTCTCATTCGCATTTGCCGCAAGATAAAGATCTTCTAACAAGAGAAATTGCTCTTCAAGCAGTGCCCCAAGCGTATCAAGAAGATCTGTTTTATTAAGTTGCGCATAGTGCATCAACGCTTTACATGCTGAAACCTCTGTCGCTAGCGTCTGGATTTTCTCCTGCAAGGTAGTAAGGAGCGTAGAAGCTGACTGCCCATCTTTTGCCAGGCTTTCAAGCTTCTCTTTATAGCGCCTTGCAGATTCTAGACATTTTGTAATACGGTCAAACTCATCCTGAGTAAAGCTTGCAGCTTGCATAGCCTTTTTGGCATAGGCTAAAGAGAATATGGCCCCATCGTAGGCTATCTGCATAGCCTGCTGCGGGCTTACAAGCAGCACTTTATCATAAAGATCATCATCAATTTTGTTAAGGGTAAGAGTTGCCTCCCAAAAATTCCCTGAAGTCGCAGAAAGAAC
>JAYRNE010000442.1:0-3725 GCA_041912355.1 Chlamydiales bacterium | reverse complement strand
TGAGCAGCGTGGCTTTTTCAGCATGTCCATGTCATGCCCACAATGTAATGGTGAAGGCGAAATAGTCTCAGACCCTTGTAAAGCCTGTAGCGGTGAAGGTCGAGTAAAAGCCAAAAAGCATGTCAACGTTCACATTCCAGCTGGAATCGACACAGGAATGCGCCTAAAGCTTTCTGGCTATGGTGATGCAGCCCCTGGTGGCGGCGTTCCCGGAGATCTTTTTGTCTATATCACAGTTCAGCCCCACGAGTTTTTTCAACGACATGGCGATGACATCTTAATAGACCTGCCAGTAACGTTTTCTGAAGCGGCTCTTGGCTGCAAAAAAGATGTACCCTCGTTTACAGAGCACCTTGCTAGAATTTCTATCCCTGAAGGTACGCAGTCGGGTAAAACCCTTCGCATTAAAGGCGAAGGCTTTCCCAATATTCACGGATCAGGCAAGGGCGATCTTCTTGTTCGCGTACAAGTAGAAACTCCAACAAATCTTACAGATCGTCAGCGCGACCTTTTAAAGCAGTTTGCCGCTGTCGAAACTCCTGCTAACTTCCCCAAGAAAAAAGGGTTCTTTGATAAACTCAAGAACCTCTTTGGCGGATAATTTTGGAGTGCGGGGCAGTAATGCACCGCTTTTAATTTATGCCAAAAAGCCTCGCAAGATATACCTCCAAGCAACTTTGTCTGCTGCAATATATTTTATGTGAAGCACTTCGTTATAAATTAAAAGCGGTGCATTACTGCCCCGCACTCCAAAATTTAGTCAAATAAAGTGGCAGTGCTGCGCTTTTCTTGGTGGGCGATGCTTATCGGAATACTGATACCTTGTGTGTTGAGCATTTGGCTGACGGTTTGTAGAGCAACTTCTGGGCTGTTGCATTCGCCGGAAAGGTGGGCGAGGTATATCTGCTTTAGGCCATCGTGGGCAATTGAGGATACTAGTTCTCCACAGGCTTCGTTAGAAAGGTGGCCAGAACGGCCAAGAACGCGCTGTTTATAGATCATAGGCCTACTTGATGCGTGCACCATTTCGGGCTTATGGTTGGCTTCTACGTAAAGCAGGTTGCACCGTTCTAGCTGCTTTGAAACAAGGGTTGTTACAAAGCCTAAATCTGTGCATACACCCACTTTGAGATCATCAAGCTTTAATGTAAAGGCAACAGGGTCGACAGCATCATGCTGCACGCTAAAGGGGTGGATTTCTAAATCGCCAAATTCAAAGGTTTCACCTGTGATAAATATTTTGAATTTTGGGGTGTCATGCAGGTATTCGCAAATGGCCCTTGCAGTAAGCTGATTGGCGAAAATAGGTACGTTTAGCCGCTTTGAAAGCACCTTTAGCCCTGCTATGTGGTCGCTATGTTCGTGTGAGATCATAATGGCTTGAATTTCGCCAATATCTACATTAATTTCATTTAATCGTTCGACTATGCTTTTTGTGCTAATTCCGGCGTCTATCAGTATTTTCGTCTGTTTACTGCCAACGTATATAGAGTTTCCTTTAGAGCCTGAGGCTAAGGGACAAAAGCCGTACATGATAATTCCTAAAAAGAAGTAGTGAAGAAATTTGCCCTCTTTTGTATCGTGACGAAAGGATTAGATACAACAATAAAGTGGTTTTTCGTATGGCTTCACAATTTGAACTCTATAATCAAATGGCGCTTATTCTTGATCGTTTGATAGAAAACGCCAAAAAAATGAAAGAGGGCATTCGCCTTAAAGTATCCCAAGAGGAGCTTGAGGGCTTGCAAAATAAGCAGCACGAGATTCTTCACGAAGTGAGCGAGCTTGATAACGTATTGCAAAAAAGCCCTTTAGGAGCATCTGAAGATGAGATTAATATGTGTAAAGCCCGCATCCGCGAAAAGCTTGCCCATTTTCAGGTTATCAACAAAGAATTTTTTGATAGTATCAGCAGCCACTCACGTGTAATTGACACCAAAGAGAAGTAAAGGGTCAAAAGAATACAAAAAGCAGGATAAGCAGTATAAGCAGGATGCTTCGCCTGTGATTGGAGGTGCGCGTAGTTAGGGTTTTTGGCTTTAAACACAAAGACACAAAGGCACAAAGAAGCTTCGCCCAATTTATAAACTATTATAACAGGTGATTGAAAGTGATGGCAATGCAGGGCGAAGCTTCTTTGTGTCTTTGTGCCTTTGTGTTTAAAGCTAAAGTCAATTGCTTCACAAACCTCCAAGCACAAACGAAGCATCCTGCTTATCCTGTTTTTTTATGTCCTTTTAAAACTCGTCATCCTCAGGTTCTGAGGCACCCTTGGGGAAGAGTACGCGTCTTGGCCTTGCGCCCTCTTGAGGGCCGACGATGCCGCGAGCTTCAAGCATGTCCATAAGGCTTGCTGCTCGAGCGTAGCCGATTTTGAGCTTTCGCTGCAGGAATGTTGTGGAGGCGTTTCCTGTTGAGAGAACGATTCCCTTTGCCTCATCAAAGAGCGTGTCCGCCTCTTCTTCCTCATCATCTTGAGATGACATCTGGATGCTATCGAATGAGTTTATGAGGTATTGTGGAGGCGCCTGGCTTGTGATGGACTCTATCACCTTTGTAATTTCTTCATCGCGCACAAATACGCCCTGAGCACGAATGAGCTGGGGCTGTCCTGGCATTAAAAAGAGCATGTCGCCGTTGCCGAGCATATTTTCAGCGCCTACATCATCCAAAATAATCTGGCTGTTGATGCGGCTTGCCACTTTAAAGGCAATACGGGCAGGAAAGTTTGCGCGGATAAGGCCTGTAATGACTTCGCGAGAGGGTCTTTGGGTTGCAAGTATCATGTGTATTCCAACAGCTCTTGCCATCTGGGCTATACGGGCAATGGGTGTTTCTATGTCAGAGCTTGAGACCATCATAAGATCAGCAAGTTCGTCGATAAGGGCTACATAGTAGGCAAACTTTTCAGGGATCTCTATATGAAACTTCTTTTCCTGTTCTGGGTCTATCTTGCGCTTATTAAAGGCTTCGATATTGCGCTGTCCTGTAAGCTTTAAGATTTCGTAGCGCTTTTCCATTTCCTTTACAAGCCAGTTGAGTGCAAGGCAGGCATTATGAGGCTCGGTGATAACAGGTGCAAGCATGTGCGGAAGGTCCGTATATTGCGTAAGTTCAACTTTCTTAGGGTCAATCATAAGAAGTCGAACTTCATCAGGCTTTTTGCACATGAGGAGCGACATGACGATAGAGTTAATACAGACAGACTTACCAGAACCTGTTGCCCCTGCGATGATGCAGTGTGGCATTTTTGCAAGGTCTGCAATAACAAGGTCACCATTTACCCCTTTACCAAGGAGCATTGGTATGCGAAAGGGGCTTCCCTTTTGCTGGTAGGCAAGGAGTATCTCTTTAAAGCTTACTTCTTGTGGGTTTGCATTCGGCACTTCAATGCCGACTGCTGCCTTTCCAGGTATTGGAGCGATAATGCGTATTGCCTTTGCTTCAAGGTTTAGGGCGATATCATGTTCGAGGTTCTTTATCTTGCCAATCTTAACGCCAACGGCAGGGTGTACTTCAAAGGAGGTAATCGTAGGGCCGCAGTGAATTTGACCAACTTTTGCCTCTATGCCAAAGCTCAAGAGGGTTTCTTCTAAAAGATCAGCCTTAGATTTAAGCTCTTTTACAAGCTGAGACTGGTCGTTTTTCTTTGGGGTGTTAAGAAGGTCTAAAGAGGGGAGGGATATGTCCTGAGTAGGAATAACAATCTCTTTTTCTTTAGTCTT
>JAYRNE010000441.1:0-2043 GCA_041912355.1 Chlamydiales bacterium | reverse complement strand
TGTTTTTAAGAACGGAGTCTGACGTGCGCTATTTATTGCTAATAATTTTACTTATAATGCCAATCAATGGCTATGCTGAGCTACTAGTTGGGGTAAATAGTGTGGATGTTACGCCGCGAGCTGGGGTGCCATCTGCTGGATATGAGAAGAGAAAGGGAGCAGGCATGCAGGGGGTGCATGATCCTCTACTTGCTGTAGCAATGGTGGTTGATAGCGGGGATAAGCAGGTCGCCTTTTGTAGCGTAGATAACCTGGGTTTGCCCTATAGCCTTATTCAGAAAATTAAAAAGAAAGTTATTTCCGAGGCGCCTACACTTAGCGACGCTACCTTTTTTATTGGATCAACTCACACCCACTCGGGCGGTGGAGCATTTATGGATATTCCAGTTGTTGGAGAGCTACTTGCAGGGCCTTACGATGAAAAGGTGGCAAGCCTGTACGTTGACGGCATCGCAAAGGCTATTATAGAGGCCTCAAGAAAGCTCGAGCCTGCTTCAATAGGCATTGGCTACAAAAAGTTAGAGGGCATTACGCAGTATCGCGCAAAGTGGCCAGAAAACTATACGTTAGAAAACGACCTTGCCGTTATAAAAGTCTTAAGGGCTGATGGTTCACCAATCGCTGTCCTTTTTAACTTTGCACTTCACCCAACAGTGCTTGGGCCAGAAAATATGCTTTTTTCAAGCGATTTTGTTGGCTGCGCACGTAAGGAGCTTGCTGCAAAACTAGGAGCGGATGTTGCCTGCCTTTACTTTAATGGTGCTCAAGCTGAAATTATTCCAGAACCATCCATTAAAAATTGTTTCTGCAAATGTAGCTGCATAGGAACAGCCCTTGCGAATGCTGTTACAGAAGTTTGGAATGGTACAAAAGTTTCTGAAGAGATAGACATTGTCACAAAGACCTATAGCTATAGCTTCGTGCCGAAAACCACTCCATTTGGCCTCACAGTGCCTCTAGAGTCCTATCCAACAGAAGTAAGTATTCTTACTTTTAATAAAAAGGACCTTTTTGTAGCAGTGCCCGGCGAGCTTAGCTGCATCTACAACACACAGCTTAAGGCTGAAGCCCAAAAGCTAGGCTATTCCCACCTTTCAGTGCTAGGCCTTGTAAATGACGCCCACGGCTACATCCTTTTGCCAGAAGCCATGCACGCCAAAACCCACGAGTCAGGCCTCTCGTTTGGCGGCGAATTTTATGGTGCTGAGGTGATGGACAAAATAAATGCCCTGATGAAAGAAAAAACATAGCAGGACATAAAGGACGCTAATAATTTTCTCTGAGGCGGCAGGCCTCAGGAAAAGTTATCAGCGTCCTTTTTTAGTTCAGAACGTGTGTGTGGGGTCTACGTCTATGTAGCGGGCGATAGTGCCGGCTGGCAACTCCTTATCAACTAATTCAAGTGCCTGGCAAATTGCGCTAATCTGCGGCCCGCGTACAAGAAATTGGTAGCGGAAATAGTCTTTAATATTGGCGTAGCCTGATGGGACTACGGGGTGAAGGACAAAGCCATCTTTTAGGTGTTTGGCAAGTGCTTCGCGATAGCGCATCGCAAAGTCCACGACGGCAGATTCATATTTTGCAGAAAACATGAACTTTACCACTTTACAAAAGGGCGGAAATAAAAAGGCCTTTCTTATGGCAATTTCTTCTTCGTAGAAGGCAGGGTAGTTTTGGCCTGCTGCTTGTAGTATAGTGCTATGTTCTGGAAGCTGCGTTTGAATGATCACTTCACCAGGATTTACGCCGCGCCCTGCGCGCCCTGCCACCTGTGTGATGAGCTGAAAGACGCTCTCTTGCGAGCGAAAGTCGGGGATGTTTAACGTGGCATCGGCGTTAAGAACGCCAACAAGGGTAACCTGTGGAAAGTGAAGGCCCTTTGCAACCATCTGCGTACCGATGAGAACATCGGCCTTTCCCGCCCTAAAATCGCTTAAAAGCTTGTCTAAAGAGCCTTTATGACGCGTAGAGTCAGCGTCAACTCGGATAGTGCGAATGCCTGGGAAGATGCCGTGTAGCATCGCTTCAATTTTTTCTGTTCCT
>JAYRNE010000440.1:0-3801 GCA_041912355.1 Chlamydiales bacterium | reverse complement strand
CCATTCTATGGTCGAGGTGGGTTTTTGGGCGTAGAGAATTCGGCCTAGAGTGGTGAGGATGGGCGCAAGTTGTGCCTTATCATCTTGAGTCAGGTTGGAGCTTTCTTGGACTTTATCAGCTAGCTCAAAAGCTGACAGGGTCTCATAATTAGCATTGTCTTTTTGGCCAAGCGCTATGCGTAAAGCATCAACAACCTTTTGCCAGCTTAAAGAAGATGCCTCTTTAAGCTCGCGTACCGCACCCTCTAAAGGCGTTTCAGTAACAGGGGGCGGGCGCTTTCTCTCTTCTAAAATGTCGTAGTAGATAATACTCCATATGGCTAAGGAGCCAAAGCCAAGTATTCCCATGAGAAACGCAAGTCCATCCCAAGCTATACGGTATTTGCCGTAGGAGCGTTTATTTTCTTCGCTTGCTTCAAGGAGCACATTCTCACTCATAAGGCGCATGCGGTTGGCAGGCGTTAGCTCAATTCTATGTTCAGGATAAAGAGGCAATAGACCAGCAACCGGAAGACTTGTCACCCCCGTTGAAAGGCACTCGGCAGTTACTGGAGGCACAATATAGGGCACCCCAGAAAAGGTGATAACACCAGGCGCAAAAATAAGCTTTCCAGTATGTTTCGGCTCTAAAGTCACATGAATTGTGCTGCCATCTACTGCAGTAGAGAGAACCTGAAATGATGGCTGTGGAGTATTTGTAAGGTTGTATAAGAAAGCAAAAATGTCAGGAGGCGTTTTTGGAGGGTAATAGAGAGTAATGTCGACATGTACCTTTTCTGATATTGATAGCGACGCTTTATCGGCCTTCACGCTGATTGAGACATCAGCTCCTAAGATGCTACAAAAAAATAGCGCAAGAATAAAGTACTTCATCGCCGCTCTTTCCTCATCTTAAAATAGGCTGCAAGCTTAGCTACAAAGCTTGTTTTTGTGTCTATTGAAAGTGCATCAGCCCCATATTTAGTCACAAGGGCATGAAATTTTTCCGAGCGATTGCTCTCATCTTCCTCAAGTGCCTTCTGAAAGTCGCTATTGACGTCTACAAGAAAATGGGCACCTGTTTCTAGATCCTGCATCTGGCAAAGACCAAGCCTCGGGATCTTTGCTTCTAAAGGGTCAAAAAGGCGTATGGCAACAAGATCGTCTTTTTTTGCTGTGTAGCCAAACTGGCGCTCATAGCCAGAATCAAGAAAGTCTGAAATCAAAAAGACGATGCAGCGCTTTTTCTGGGCTAAATTAAAAGCATCTAAAGTAGTGGCAATCGATGTCTTGTTATGTTCTGGCTGAAAGCCTAGAAGTTCACGTATAAGCCTTGCGCCATGCCGAAGCCCCCTTTTTGGCACAATCTCCTTTTGAATGCCCTCTGAAAAAAGCACAAGGCCCACGCGGTCATGGTTGTAGATAGCAGAAAAGGCAATAAGGGCCCCGACGAATGCAAGAAGCGTACGCTTAGTTTCATAATGACTTCCAAATTGAAGTGAAGCTGACACATCTACTAAAAGCATCACTGTTAAGTCGCGCTCTTCGCGAAACTCCTTCACATAGGGCTTGCCGGTTTGCGCTGTCTTTTGCCAGCTTATGGCACGAATGTCATCGCCAGTCTGAAACTCGCGCACATCCTCCATCTCAATACCCCTTCCTTTAAAGGCAGAGGCATACATGCCGGAAAAGAGGTCGAGAACCTCCTTTCTCGCTGTAATTTCAAGCTTTCGCACTTTTGAAGAAAGCTCTTCGATTTCAGATTTCACGGCACGGGAATTTTGTTAAAGATTCGTGTAATGATCTCATCAGGGGTTACCTCTTGGGCCTGAGCTTCATATGAAAGCACAAGGCGATGACGCAGTATGTCGTGAGCCACTTCCTTAACATCATAGGGAGTCACATAGGTTCTACCCTCTAAGAGCGCATGTGCACGCGCACAGCTTGCAAGCCAAAGACTAGCCCTTGGAGAGGCACCATACTCAAGTAGCCCCTCAATGTCTACATTAGCACTTTTGGGATCGCGCGTGGCAAAGACGATGCTAATAATATAGTTTAAAATCTTATCGTCAAGATAGACTTTTTTTACAAGCGCCTGAAGAGCAATAATATCTTCAGGCCCCATTTGGGGGGTAATTTGCGGCGAAGTTGCTGCTCCATAGCGCATTACAATTTCTTTTTCATCTTCACGCTTGGGATAGTCAATAAGCACCTTCATCATAAAGCGATCTGTTTCCGCTTCCGGCAAGGGGTAGGTACCCTCTTGTTCGATTGGGTTTTGTGTCCCTAACACAAAATAGGGATTTTGAGTTTTAAAGGTCTCTCCAGCAATCGTAACCTGCTTTTCTTGCATAACTTCAAGCAACGCCGACTGCACCTTGGGCGGAGCACGGTTAATTTCGTCAGCAAGGACGATATTCGTAAAAACAGGCCCCTTTTCGACAGAAAAGGTGCCCTCTTTAGGGTGGTAGACGCTCGTTCCAATAAGGTCTGAAGGTAGCAAATCAGGCGTAAACTGTATGCGCTTAAAATCAAGAGAAAGGGCCTTAGCAAGGGTGTTTACAGCCAAAGTCTTCGCAATGCCAGGCACACCCTCAAGCAAAATATGGCCGCTACACAAAATGCCAATAATAAGCCGAGTGATCATCTCCTCCTGACCAATAATCGCCTTTGCAATTTCCTTTTTCAGCTTGTCAATAAGGCCGCTTGCCTTTTTTACATCTTCGGCAATCTCTTGCACGGGTGGTTACTCCATTTTTACCTAAATAACTCATAAATAAGGTATGTGGTCAATAAAAAAAGGACCAAAACGACCAAAAGGACCAAAAGGACGAAGGACCTAAAGGACAACAATAACGGTTATTGTTGTCCTTTAGGTCCTTTTGGTCGTTTTGGTCCTTTTGTCCTTTTCTTTTAGTGCATCGGCATCCAGCGGCTTTTAACCTGCATCTTTTTGGGACGCTGCTTTTCGGATTTTTCGGATGTTGCCTTCGCTTTTTCTCCCTTGATGTGCTCAGGAAGAAGCTGATCAAGCATTTTGTCTATTGTTTGGCGCTGCTTTTCTATGATGCGCCATTGATCGGGAGTAAAATTTTGGGGAGAATTAAAGTACTCATGAAGCTGCTTTGGGGAGAGGTTGCTCCTCACAAACATCTCTTCCACCTTATCGGCGATTTGATTATGTAGCTGCTGATACTGCAAAATTTTTTGTTCAATTTCTTCATTCGAGAGAGGAGGGCCCTTTTCTTTTTCGGGCCTTTCAGGCGTCAAAGCCTTCTCTACAGCCTTCCTGCGCTCCATTTGGGCGGCTGCATCGAAAATGTTTGAAAACTTTTCTCTCTCTTCTACCATAGCTAACTACCACAAGTCCCTATTTTAATTTTATCAACAAATTAATTAAAATAGAACTCTTTCCTCTCTACAATTGAAATTAAATCAATTCACGTCTATTATTTTCTCCATCAAGGAGAACTAATATGGCCTACGTCGAAGAATTTCGAAACCAGCTACAAGCTCGGGATTACTCGAAAATTTTGCAGCTCTGGCATGAATACTGTCAGGGTGACATTCCAGATGGGCAAGAAATCATCGAAATCCTCAAACTCATTAAGCAGTCGGATTTTGCTAAATCGTTTGGCCAATATGTTGAGGCCATCTTACCTCTTTCGCTGTTAGTAGAACAAGAAGATCTTAAGCTCGAATCGCTAAAGCTCATCTTTGATCTAGAAACTACAAATAGCGAAACGCTCTACCAAATAGCTCAAGAGCTACTCAAGAGCCGCTTTTCACAAGATTCAACCTTTAACGAAAAAATTCGCCTTG
>JAYRNE010000439.1:0-3284 GCA_041912355.1 Chlamydiales bacterium | reverse complement strand
TGCTTGCAAAGGCCCGCTTTTATAATGTTGGCAACAGCGCCTCCTTTTGCTTCACAGATGTTCATCGCAGCAACAATATTGCCATCTACAAGCTCTTGGCGGATGAGGGTCAGAAGAGCGGTTGAGTCGGTGTCTATCTTTTTAAAGTACATCACGCGCTCGAAGAAGACTCCAGCTGCTAAGATGGAACAGAAGATAATCACCACAAGCACTAGGTTTACATGTGCAAGCCATGTGCCAAGTTCTTGAAGCATTGTCCATAAACTATTCGTATCCATATTTTTCCTCTAATTTTTTTGCGGCACGCATGCCCCACTCTCCGCCTTTTTTGGCAGTTGCCTGAAGCTGCCTGAAGGCAAGGTCGCGCCTACCTTTTAGTTCATAAAGCTCAGCTCTCAAAAACATGGCCTGAATGCGTAAGCTTGATGCACTCTGTTCGTTTATTACCTGTGAAAGGAGCATCATCGCCTTATCAAGCTCGCCCATCTGCCGATGGATGTTTGCTTTTGCGATAAGTATCGTAAGAAGGTGCTCACTTTTGTCCTGTAGCTTTTGGGCCCTATTCAAAAGGTCAAAGCTTGTGCTGTAGTCGCCCTCTTTTGCTTTTACAGCTGCAAGTTCGTTAAGGGCCAAAATAACTGGCTCTTCTCTTTCGCAGTCAAACGTTTCGGCATATTTTAGCATAAGGGCAAGTTCTTCTCGAGCTTCTATCTCACTCCCTTGTAAAAGAAATGCCCGCGATTGCAAAAATGCTGCTTTTAGCCAAGTAAGGTGGGGCCGTTCTTCTTCTGGTAGTGCTAAGACATCGCTCTTAAGCGCAGTGCAAGTGGTAATAACTTCCTTGAAATTTGCGAGTGTAAAGTAGCAGGAGGCCTTTTCATATTCTGCCTGTAAAAGCCGTAAGGTAAAACGTATATGCATTTTTGGAGGAAGAGATGGCCTGCAGGCTTTGCCATTTGCTATAGCAGTACTAAGGTTATCAATAATTTCCTGTTGAGCCTTAACTTGAGCCGCTGAGAGGCTATTTTGTGGGCAGGCTTCTTGGTCGTGCGCTGCCACATAAAGGGCGCCCATAACGCCAAATAGGCTGTTTGCATAGGCAGGCGGCATCTTTTTTAAGTGTGCAATTGCTTGAACGCCCTTTGCAGCATATTCTTTTTCAGGGTAGTAGCGGTAGTAACTTTCAGGGCCATAGGGGGAGTCGGGATAGTCGGTAAAGACCTCATAAAATAGAGGCTTTGCATCCATTCCCTTCTTTTCATACATGAGCCCCATAAAAAAGAGTACTTCATCGCGGTGGGGGCTGTGCGGGTATTCAGCTTCTAAGACTGTCAATGCCTTAAGAGCAAGATCGTCGTCATTTGTTCTATAGCCAATAAGAGCCTTTTGAAAGAGTACATCTGCGAAATAGGGGCTTTCAGGATATTTTTGCAGAAACTGATCACAAAGCCACAAAGCCTTATCAGATTGCGTCTTGCAGGCAGCAAGTGTGTAGAGCCAATGGCTTTTTTCGATAGTAGCAGGGTTTTTAAGTTCTGGTAGGGCAGTTTCTAAGTAGGTGCAGGCGGCCTGAATGTTGCTCTCTAATAGCAGAACAATGAGCTCTTCAAAAACATCATAATTTTCATCTAGAATCTTATTGGCTATAAGCTCTGAAAAGGCTTGATTCATAAGATGGGCGCGCTTTGAGCGTACAAGAGCTTTTGGGTAGGCTTTTTTATACTTATGTTTGGAATCAAGAACAGCATCAAAATTTTGTGAGAGTTCGGCTATATAGAGCGAAATTTCATAACGCTCATCATCGTGTGGGCAGATAGATTCAAGTTCTTGAAGTTTTGCTAGGTTTTTGCGTAAAAAATAGACTTTTGCAAGCAAGGCGCTTACAGGCTCTTCGGCAAGTAGTATTTCTGCTCTATCAAGAAAAACTTCACCTACACTTGTCTCACAATTGTCAGATGCAAGTTCTAGATAGCTTTTTGCAAGGAGGTTTAGGGCCTCTTTTTGGTAGGGACTTTTTGTAAGGATTGCCTTTTCTAGATGCTCACAGGCTGTCTCTTTAGCTCCAAGATGAAGGTAGTAAAGACCTTTGAGGTAGTGATTGCTTGGATCTTTTAAGAGGCTTGATAAAAGCTCGGCAGCGTGGGTAAAGCTTCCTTCTTCTATGTCTAAGAGAGCTTCAAGTACTGTAGTTTCTGGTGCATCTGGAAGCTCTTTTAAGGCTGTACGTGCAGTTTGTATGTCGTGAGCTTTAAAGGCTGAAAAGCAGGCTTCCCATGCAGCTTTTGTGCCGTGGGCTTCTTTAAACAGGGTAAAAGCAGCTTTAGCATTGCCTAATTTCTTTTGGGCAAGTGCCATGAGGATTTTACTTGAGTCTGTTTTTAAGGTAGCATCTCCTAGTGCTTTTGAGCACTGTTCGTAATCTTCGTCGAGATAGTAAGAGAGGGCAAGGCGCATTGTAAGGGCATCTAAAAAGGCTGCCTGGCTCTCTTTCGAGAATGTTTGGGGAAAAATTTGGGGCCTTACGCCATCAAAGAGGTACTGATAGAGGCTTGCGGCTTTTGCATACTCTTTTTGATGAAATGCAATTTCAGCTGAGCGAAGCTTCTTTTCAGCATGGCGTTGAATCGTTGAATAGATGGCTGTTACGATTTCGGCATCTTGTGAAGAGAGCCTCCGTTTTGGGGTGCGAAGAAGTTCCTTCATTACGTTGTGGGCTTTTTGTAGCTGATCTTGGGAGAGATAGCTTTCTGCCACCCGAGCTTTCAGGCTTATCCAGTAGGGTTTAAAGGCTTCATCTTGCAAAAGGGCAGTAATCAGGCTTTCTTGTTTAGTAAAGGCCCCCTTTCGTTCATAGGCTTCTATGAGCATGTTGTAGATGTCAATTTTGACATCAGGCTGTAGGCGGCGAAAGGTGGTCTCGCTTGAAAGGTCTTCTAAAAGGCTTATCGCTGTTTCTAAGCCATCCACAGTGCCATTTTTTAATGCTTTTTCAGCAGCTTGGGCAACCTTACGGGTCTTTGAAGATGGGGGGATGTGATGAAGCGTCGCTCCAATTGGCAAATGACAAAATGTAAAAAAGAGAAGAAAAAAAACTGTCATGCTCGTATACTATTACTTAAACGGCACTACAATAGCCTATAAGCGGGCTTTTGTAAAGCATATGATCGATGTGAACGACATTTTTCTGCGAAAAAAAATGCAGAAAAATGAGAAATCTCTTGCACAATATAGTGCAGGTGGGTTAAGTACAGTACTGTCCATAAATTAAACGGAGGAAAATAACT
>JAYRNE010000438.1:0-5062 GCA_041912355.1 Chlamydiales bacterium | reverse complement strand
CGTGCATGAATTTAAAAGCGGTGCATAACTGCCCCGCACTCCAAAAAACGCAAGCTCTTGTGGATTTTTTCACAAGCTCAGAGCCTTCTACTTCTTCCTACTAAAAACGCTAAAAACGCCTTTATATGTTATCGTAAATGGCTTTTCATCTGGTTTATGTTAAAACTTCCAGATTGCGGAGTGTACTTTTTTCCGATTTTCTTAAGACCTAAGTCCTTTCCCCATTTCATGCATTCGAAAACGTCTTCGATCTTAAAAGCAGCCTGGTCCTTTAAGTTATGTTTCACTCTTGAAACTTTTTTGTCTTCTATCGTTAAGCTGTATGTTTTTTGTGGAGTTTTCACTCGAGAAGCGACAACAGTGGTTTTTTCAGCAGTTTTATTAATAGTTACGTTGTAAGAGCCGTTTTTGTATAGGAAGCTTTTTACCTTTAGATCTTTCTCCCAGCTTTCATTTTTTGGGCCTGTGTATGAAACATGAACTTTTACTGACATAAAATTAACCTCCGTTTTATTAAATCTTTATAATCTTATATATAATTAGTATTAAAATCAATCTAATTAATATTAGTCCTTTTAATTAAAATAAACATTTGTTACTATGACAGTATATGGAAAGGGAGGTGCCCTATGATGGATCCAACAAGCGACAGGCCTTTACGAGGTGAGTTTCCAGAGGAAAGAGAGATTATTCAAGGCAGCAGAAAAAGAGGTAATATAGAGGAGAGGGTTCAAGATGCTGGCAAAAAGCATTTGAGAGAGGAGGAGCCCGCAAGTCCACCCCTAGCCCGTAGGCATGTTTTTGCAAGAAGGGCGTCTGATAGGGATAAAACGCCAGAGGACTCCCCTGAGATATCCAGAAAGAGTACGCGTCCTGAAGATGAACAAGATCAAAACCTTCGGTCTGAAAAGCGGGGTAGAAGAACAGCGGTAGTTTCAGAAACCCCTGCAGGGCTCTCTATAGCCATACCTCCAGAAGCTGCAGAAAAGATGTCAGATGAGGACTTTGCGCACCAGGTGGGCGAATTTAGAAGGGTTTCTGACCTTGTAGTTCAGGGTGCAAAACGACTTAGTGATGCTGGGCTTATTCGGGCGATCATCGGTAATACTAACTTACAATCACTACATGTTATTGATTGTAAGCTTCTTAAGGACTGGTTATTTACAGTCCTTGCTAAAAACTGCCCCCATATTCGCTCTCTTTCTGTGGTTGAGTGTCAAGGTGTGACAGATGAAAGTATACAAGCTGTAACAAATAAATGTGGAGAGATTCAGGAATTACATATAGATCGTTCTAGAAATCTTACCGATCGTAGCCTTTGCCTTATAGCAGCAGGCTGTCCTCAACTTGAAAATTTTACCATGTCAGAATCACCGCAGTATTCATACGAAGGCTTTGCAGACATCATTGAAAGCTGTAAAAAGCTTAGGCTTCTGGGCTTGAGTGGCTGCCCTCAGGTAAATGATGGCTGGATAGAGGTGATTATTAATAACTGCCCTAAGCTAGAACAGCTTGATTTAAGAGGATGTAGAAATGTCTCTGAAGATGCAATCTATCAGCTTCAGATGCACTTTGGTAATAGACTGCAACTAATGCGATAGCCTGAATTTTGCGGGCAGCATCCTGTCAGAAAGTCTTCCGCAATAATTCCCTCACGCATAAGTACAGGTACTTTCTGGGTAAAAAAGTGGGGGATCTTCTTTTCGGTTAAATAATCGCCATACTCTTTATTTGCTATATGGCGCATCTTGGGTGTGCTTAGAGTTAGTACATACTCTCCTACTGGCACGTATGTAGATAAATGACCCTTCCAGGCGTCTATAAAGTGGTTTTTTGGCGCCGCTTTCGTGTCACATTTTGTAACATCAACTAACCAATTTCCAAACTGCATACTTCCCTCAGAAAGCGCTACACTCCCCTCTATATCATCGATAGGCGTAGGCATAAAAAAGCCTCTAGCGCGATCTAGCGCAAGGATTCCCGTTCCTGAAATAATCTGCTTATTAGCTGAAGGTATAAGCTTCTGGGCAAGCTGCATCTGTTCGCGGCTAAAAGTTATGCCTAGTTCTTCACACACGAGCCTAATAAGGTGTTTTTGTAGATAGGGTGCTTGGGGAAAATATTGGCACAAGATGCCCCAGGGTCCATGTAGGGCTTTACTATAGTAAGGCACGCACGCTTCATCTAAGAAGGCGTTTAACTCTTGTGCCTCTTGTCCAATAGCCCGCAAAGACCCTTCAAATTCCTTCCCAAAGTGCTTTTTGAGGTAGGGAAAGATTTCCTGCCTAAGAGCCCCCCTGAGATAGCGGGTCTCTAAGTTCGTGGGGTCAACAAAATAGGTAATTTTCCTCTTGTCTAGCCAGGCTACAACTTCAGCCTTAGTGAGCCCTAAAAGTGGCCGGATAATGACGAGCAAGTCGTGAGTGCGCCTTTCCTGCATTCCAGAAAGCCGCACAAGGCTCGATCCTTCAAGCACCCTCTTAAATACCGTCTCACTTAGATCATCCGCATGGTGGCCAAGTAAAATGGCATTTGCCCCTACCCTATCTGCCACCTCCTTAAAAAAGCGATAGCGTTCTTTGCGGCTTTCGGCCTCTTTATTGCCTGTATATTTGCTAGGGTCAAGGCGCGTATGATGAAATGGTAGCCCAAGCTCTTCTGCCATTTTCTGAAGCTCTAGACGCTCCCCTTCTGATTCTCTCCTCCATCCATGATCGACGTGTACGAGGTGTACTTTTGCCTTATTCCATAGTAAAAGCATATGCAGGAGGAGTGTAGAATCTGGCCCACCAGATAGCCCTAAAAGCACTGGCCGCTCTACATCAATATACTTCTCAAGAAACTCAAATACTTCTTTTTGCATCTTTAACCTTCAGCCTCGTGTAAATTATAAACTTTAGAAAGAATATTAACTGTTGCGAGTTGCTCCAAAAGGTTAATGTTCAAAATGTCCAAGCTCTAGTTCATTGATTCATTTATAATAGGGGAAGCCATTTCAAAGCAAGCGAGACTCTAGACTCCAAGTCCCTGCATTTCAATGGCTAGGAGGGCATCGAGGGTTTGCCGCGTGCTAAGGCGCTTAGTAGAGTCCAATTGCATGTTTGCCTGGGCGATGTCGGCTAAGGTTTTTAGCTCTTTTGGAGCGATTGGCAGGTTAGGAAGTTCTTTTTCAAAGTTTTCTATAGCCATGTCACAGAGGGCTTGTGTGGTTTTTAATAAAAGGGGTAGTTGCAAAACCAGAGAGGTATCTCTTAATGGGCCTACAGACCGTATAAAGGGGTATTGTGAAAGCCTCTCCAAATAAGTCGTGAGTGCTTTTTTCTCCGATTCAGTGACAGTCTTTTTTGTGCATATTGCAAGAGATTCCATGGTAAGTGTAACAGCTTGTTTTGTATGGGCAAATTTAGTAAGCGCGCTGTGAATTGTTGTTAGCTTTTCTTGTGTAAAGCATTTAATTATAAGTGCAAGGGACCAGACGTCAACTGCCGAATCAGGCAAAAGCTTTGTCAGAGAACCGAGTAGGTTATGCATGAAATCTACAGGGTGAAAGGTTCCATCTTCTAGGCTTCGGGAATATAGAGCCCCATTTTGACTCATCTTTTCTTTAGAAAGTTTATATTTGCCTTGGGCGGTAATGAACTGAATACTCTCCGGTGCTGCGAAGGAGGCATTACCTACCATCTCTTCCCTAGCATCCCAATCTCCATGGCTACAGGCATGGGTTAGGTTTGTGAGCTTTACCTTGATTTTACCGTCAATCCGCCATAGGAGCACGGTCTCAAAAGAGAGCGCCCTGTGGGTAAATCCAGCTTGAGCCAGACTATCAATAGCTAGAGCAATCCCTTGCGCGATCGCCAATTTATCCTTTTCAGGTTGAGTGTCAAGGCGCTTATCTTTAGCAAATAGATCATGAATGTTGAACTCTGGCCGCTCCTGGAAAAAGCGAACGTGGGAGCCATCATCAACATAGGCATAGGTTGTAGCAAAGGAGGGGTTATTTTGAAACCGCTGCATAATAGAAAGCATGCGGGTAACTCTTTGCTGCATGACTTTGCTGCTGGATTTTTCCTGAGAGTAGCAGCCCACTTCTTCTGTTCTTAGGCTAGCATCACTATTAACCTCCACCATAAGAGAGCGGTTGCAGGAAAATCCTTCGACTAGCGTTGTTAGCGATTTTTTGCGCTCTGTAGCAAAGGCCCGTTTTACACCATTTTCAGAAAATGCGGTGATGTCCCAGTTGGCAGTTTTGATAGATATTGGTGCTTCAGTAGTTACGCTTTTAAGAGCAGATGCAACGATTTTGGCGATCTTTTCTGGCAGTTTTGCTTTTAGCACATCGGGTGTATCGGCTTCTATTGCCTCGAATGTTACGAGCCTCGCAACAGGTAATCTATAAGGGTATGTAAATATAGGTTCCATAATGGGCGCGAATTATATGACTATAGTACATTTAGTGCGTATAAAAAATAAAAAATTGATAAGGCTGTTATTTCTGGACAATAAACCACAGGTTAGAATATAATACATTTCATTTTAAGGAGTTTATTATATGACAGTTACACTCATTGCAAACCCTCCCTTTCAGGTAAATTTTCAAGCATATAACCCTTCCCTTAGTCCTGTGCGCTCTAGTCTTCAGAAGGTCTCTGATGTGGCCTCAAAGGTCTTTGCTATTATGAAGATTGTTGGCCTTTCTGCATATCAAACAGTGCGAACTAATATTTCAACAGTTTTAACGAGCTTTCAGCATATTGTGCTCGGTGTCAGTCGCGGGCGGTTTAATCCCCCTACTAGTCTTACGATACTTGCATTTAGGGTTGCTGTATGGGCAGGATTCTTTATGCTGGGTTTCATTTTTTCTACAATATCTACAGTGCGCCAGAACCTCATTGCACTTCCTTCACAGCTTGCAAGCTATTTACCAAATAGCATTGATGGGCGCCATTTAGTGGCAAAAAGCACTGCTATAGATATGCATAATGTGCCTGCTGCAATAACTGTCGATAAGATTTTAGAACTGTATGACGAAATCAACTTTACAAATCCGCAAGCTCCTGGCTAT
>JAYRNE010000437.1:0-2841 GCA_041912355.1 Chlamydiales bacterium | reverse complement strand
TATATTTTTTGTTGGCTTGAAGGTTGAAGGCCGAACATGTTACTATAGCCCCTTCGATATCTCTTGGGGGCAAAATTGCATGGACACGAAAGTGCGTTACGAGTATTCACAACGGCTAAAAAATCTGGTCGGAAAAGATCTAAAAATACGCATTAATAACAATCGCTCAACAATGCTGCACGTGCAGTATAAAGAGCAAAAGACCCATGTTTCCTTGCATGAAATGTTCCTTCAGGCACCAGCTAGCGTGCAAAAGGGGCTAGCAAGCTATATTCGAAGGGCAAGCTCAATACTAGCACCAAGTGTGCAGGCCTACATTGATCAAAAGACAAAAATCCTTAAGCAAATAGCGCCTACAAGCCTAGTCACTGAAGGTAGGGTGTATGACCTAAAAGCCCTCTACAACAGCATCAACAGGCGCTATTTTGGCGGCAAGCTTGATCTTTTCATCACCTGGTTTGGCGAGCATAAAAAACGTGCGCGTGAAAAATGCACGCTAGGGGTGTACTACAGCGGCGAAAAGCTTGTAAAAATACATAGGCTCTTAGATAGCCCAAAAGTTCCAGTGCATGTAATTGAGTATGTCATATATCATGAAATGGTGCATGCAGTATGCCCGGCTTATAAAGACGAGCGCGGAAGAAACTGCATTCATGGCAAAGAATATAAAGAGCTCGAAGAGTGCTTTGCTGAATTTAAAGAGGCAAACGCATGGATAGAAACAAACTATAAGAATTTTTTCGTATCAAGGAAGAGAAGTAATGGCCGGTCACAGTAAATGGGCAAATATTAAGCACCGAAAAGGAAAAGCGGATGCTGCAAAAGGTAAAGTTTTTAGCCGCGTTTCTAAAGAGATCATCAACGCCGTAAAACTTGGCGGCCCTGATGCAAAAAATAACCCTCGCCTACGTATTGCTCTGCAAAAGGCAAAAGCGGCAAATGTACCTAACGACAACGTTGAGCGCTGCATTAAAAAAGCTTCAAGCTCCGACCAAGAAGCCTACCACGAAATGTCCTACGAGCTTTATGGCTATGGCGGCGTTGGCATTATTGCCGAAATCATGACCGACAACAAAAACCGCATAGCCTCTGACATTCGCATTGCCACTAATAAATGTGGCGGCACCGTTGCCCACCCAGGCTCTGTCTCCTTTAATTTCGACCAAAAGGGGATAATCCGCGTTTCAAAACATCATGCGATAGAAGATGAGCTCTTCATGGCTGTAAGTGACGCTGGCGCCGAAGATTTTGTTGTCGAAGATGAAGAATTTGTTGTTATCACAGACCCTGTCTCCTTTGAAAAAGTAAAAGAGGCCATCACCCACATTGGCGTAGAGCGCATGGAATCAGCCCTCGAGATGATTCCCAAAAACTACATAGAGTGCAACGTAGACACCGCCAAGCTCAACATCGCCCTAATCGAATGGCTCGAGGGCATCGACGACGTCGACGCCGTCTACCACAACATGAAAATCCCCGAAGAGCTCGCCAAAGAAGAGGAGTAGGGAACCAAGAATCCCAAACCCCTAACCCTCAACCTTTTACATTTTCTCTAAAATTTTTACTTGCTCCATAATTAAAAAATGTAGTACTAATAAATTAAGACGTACAAGGTGTTACGTACGCCTTAAGAAGTATAATAAAACATAAGGAGATAAGTTATGAGTAGCGTAGGTCATAAGGGTTATGGTGGAATAGAATATCACAGAATTTTTGCTGATGTAGAGCAAGCTCGAGTAGGAGCTACAGGTTCTGTACATAAAGAGAAAGGAAAAGCGCCATCTGCTGAATTTGGTTGTCGCTATTATACAGTTGCTGACTTGAATAACGTAAAAAAAGGCGGCTGGATGAAAAACTTTGCTGCACGATTTGCTGCCGGGATTATGTTAAACTGGGGCACAAGAGTTATGATTAATGGCCAAGAGTGTGTTATTGGCAAAAAAAGCTTTAATGAGTTCAAAAACCGTTTAAATCAGCTTGGCGTGAAAGTTGATGCTAAAGACGATTTTGCTGCGGTAGCTGGGAAAATAGAAAAGATGCGCCCAGCGGCCCCATCATCTTCCTCTTCATCGCCAGTTGTAGTACCAACTTCACCTTCTAGAGCCGGTTCTGCACCAACAGGTGAATTAAAAGACGGTGTTGCTCAACTTCACAAAGAAGGTAGTGGATCTCCAGCAGAACGACACCTTGAGCAAGCTGCGGGCCAAGTAGCCAAGAGCCCATCTAAACAGAATCTCGAGGAAGTACAGGTAGCTGCGGAAGAAGTGCTGGGCACAGTTGCAAGACCAGCAGAAGATGAAGCTCCACCACGCGAGCTTTCAGAAGTCGGTGCTTTGGGACCAAAAGCAGTTCCTGCTGGAACAGGATCTCCAAAAGCTGAACGCAAGGAGATTCAAGGTGCCAACGAGCGTGATCGCATGACCGACCTCGTGAATAACCATGCACAAAGACTTAAAACAGTAACAAGCACTGTTGGGTCAGAAGATGGTGCCAAAAAACTCTTAGAGATTGTTGCTGGAGGAATTCAATGGAGTCCTGCAAGGAATGCGAAAGCAGCATTGAATGCCACACGCGGTAAAATTGATGCATCTCACCAAGCATCATTTGATCAGCTTGTTGTGAAGGCAGGCTTCACGGTTAAAGATGGCAAAGTAAAATAACCGCCTATTTCTTGAGCGTGTTATCGTAAGCCTTTTAGCTCGCGTGAAGCGAGCTAAAAGGCTTTTTTATTCCCAGACTTACTCTCTCCAGTCAAATTTCTTGCTCAGGTTAAGCCTGTTTTATAAGGGGGCTTTAGCCTCGGATCTCCCTTTGGATCAGCCTGAAGGCCTCGAGTTATAG
>JAYRNE010000436.1:0-6355 GCA_041912355.1 Chlamydiales bacterium | reverse complement strand
TGTTCCAGATAGCCTAAAAAGCCTTGAGGGACTTGACTTTGATGAGGGGACTCTTGTTACAGCATCAGCCCAGATTGCGCCTCTATTTCCTCACCTTACCCATCGCAAGACAATAAAGCTTACCCGAAAGGAGGCTAAAGCTCCCGCCCTTACTGTTGGTGTCGTACTATCTGGTGGACAGGCAGCAGGTGGGCATAATGTGATTACAGGGCTCTACGATGCCTTGATCGAACTTAACCCCGAAAGCAAGCTTATTGGCTTTTTAAATGGGCCTGGGGGCATTGTCAGAAATAAAACCATAGAAATCACCGAAGATCTTTTAAAAAACTATCGCAACCAAGGCGGCTTTGACCTTATTGGCTCTGGAAGAACAAAGATTGAAACTCCCGAGCAGTTTAAAGCAGCCCTTAATGCTGCTAACGCAAATGAACTTGATGGCCTCGTAATTATTGGCGGCGACGATTCAAATACAAATGCATGCTTTTTAGCCGAGTATTTTGCAAGCCTTGGCTGCAAGACGGCAGTTATCGGAGTTCCTAAGACTATTGACGGAGACCTTCAGTCTAAAGAGATTGAAATTCCCTTTGGCTTTGATACTGCATGCAAAACCTATTCTGAAATTATTGGCAACATCGCACGCGACTGCATCTCAGCTAAAAAGTACTACTACTTTATCAAGCTAATGGGAAGATCTGCCTCGCACATAACTTTAGAGTGCGCACTCCAGACACAGCCTAACCTTGCCCTTATAGGCGAAGAGATCATGCAAAAACGTTCAAACCTTCAAGATGTTGTGCTGCAGCTTGTGGACCTTGTTCGAGATCGCTCCAAAATGGGCTACGACTATGGCGTAGTACTCGTGCCAGAGGGGATTGTAGAGTTCATGCCAGACATAAGCTTACTTATAAAGGAGCTTAATAAGCTATTAGCACATGGCCTAGAAAACGCAGCAAAGCTCGTGCAGATCTTTGATAGCGATGAAAAAATCGCTTTTATTGCCTCACACCTTAGCCCTGATTCGCAAAAGACCTATAAATCACTGCCACACGAGATACAGCTTCAGCTCCTTGTTGATCGCGACCCACACGGCAATGTGCAGGTTTCTAAGATCGATAGCGAACGACTTCTGATGCAGCTTACGCAAGAGCTTTTAAAGAAGCTTGACCCATCAATCAAGTTTTCCTGCCAGCCTATCTTCTGCGGCTATGAAGGGCGCTCTTCAATGCCTACAAACTTTGACGCAAGCTACTGCTATAGCTTAGGAAGGCTATCAGCACTTCTTATCGCACGTAAACGCTCTGGCTACATTGTCTCATTCACTCAGCTTGCAAAAAGGCCCGAAGAGTGGCAGCCAGAGGTTACTCCGCTCGTATCACTACTTACCATAGAAGAGCGCGACGCAAAGCCAAAAGCAGTTATCAAAAAGGCTCTTGTAGACATGCAAAGCAAGGCCTTTAGCACTTTTAACCAAAAGCGTCTCTCTTGGCGCCTGAAAGATCAGTACCGTCAGCCTGGGGCCATACAGTATTTTGGGCCAACAGAAATTACTGACACTGTCCCCATTTCGCTAGAGCTTAATAGGGGATAGCCATGCTCGCAAATACACAACCCATACATCCCTTGCCGCCAAATTCGGCACTACTCTTCTCTCTTTTAGAAGAAAAAAGACCTTTTTTTGAGCTTATCCGATGTACGCGGGACCTTATTTTCGGCTTTCTTGCTGACTGCCCTATAGGCGATGGAAACGTGATGAAAACAGCCTACATTGCTTCCAAGCATGAAGAGGAATGGAATGCCAAACATGAGGACGCTGTAGCGTGTGCTCTTAGGGTATTTGATGCAATGGAAGGGCCAGCATTACGTGCAAAAGACCTTGCAGCCTACGACGACAGGCGCTATCGGATTATTTTTGAAAAGGAGGTCGAAAGCCTCTTCACAGAGCTTGAAACAGAGTATCCGGGTAAAGATTGTGGCTATATACAGCTCAAAAGAGAGGATGAAACCTACCAATCAAGATGTCTTCAGGTATTTCTCAATAGTGAACCTGGAGCCACGCAACAAGATGCCGATGAACTGCTAGCTGCAAATGATGTCATGCTTCTTAGGCGCGATGTCTGCTGTGATGATGCTCTATCTGGGGGAAGGTCAGTGCTTGGAAAGTTTTCCCACACTGTCGTCTCACCATTTATACACAAAAAGGCTACTGCAATTCTTCAAAACGAAGGCCCTTTGGAACAAATACCCACAGAAAGAAGAAATATCGTCTGGATAAACAGTTTATACAACCTCCTTGCTAACGTAAACACCATCTTATATGGGGGTGTTATAAAAACGATTGCACTCCAGCTTGAAACTATCATGGAAGTTGCTATTGAGCCACTAGAACCAATCCCAAATAGTGCTGAAATTCGCCCTGAAGTATGTGAGCAGCTATTGCCAGAGCTTAAAAAGCGCCTTACGAAACTTATAGAAGCTGGAACCTTTCCTGACACCTTTCGAAGCCAAAGAATTAGCCTTGATAACGTCACTTTTATTAGCGAGTTTGTCGATAAATTTTTTACAGAGTGCGATTTAGTCTACAGTTCTCTCTCTCTATTTCTTGCTATATTACATCTAGAGCTCCAAGTAGCTCCAACACCCTTAGAGACCGATTTTGCACGTTTAACAATATCTCCTCGTCAATCCTTACGTAAATCAGCAGGTCCAGAATACTCGCCACGTTATGACACACCAAGACGATCTTTAAATAGAAGTAGTCCCTCAATACCTGATGTAACCTTAAGCACTCCGCGCTCCCCACGTCCGCAACCTCTTTCAAGCCCAAGACAATCCCCATGTAATTCACCAAGGGCAACTGGATCCTCTCTCTCTTCACCGCGAACCCTACTAAATCCAACAAAAGGCCGCTCAAGATCCTCCACTATTGTACGGGACTCTATAAGCCCTACCGGCTCCCCACGTAAAGTTGCCACAAGCCAAGAGCTCTACTTGAAAAGACAGGCCTACTACAACGCCCTCGTAAATACACTAGAAGTCTTTAAAAGGTTGGCACGAAATAGCGCTTAGATGAAGGAGAGCTTTTGGAAAAGGACGTGAAGGTCAATCAATTGCTGTGGGGCTTTTGGTGAGAGGGTAATAAAGGTCCCTAGGTGAGTTGCTAAACTTGCAGCCTCTTGGAAGAATTTAGAAGTTTGAGCTGATACATCAAGGACATCTGGATAGTAGATTGGTTCAACCTTAAGCCGAGAGCCTGGATGGACGGCAGCAAGACGTGCGAGGGTTTTATGGGTATCGATAAGGGTGTAAAGCTCTTGTAGGCTAGCACTCAGAGAACCACTTGCAATCCTAAAGGCAGATAATGAGGCTTTTACCTTATATAGCGATGCCTGCACATCTAGGAAGGCTTTTGCTACTTGCAGTACGAGCTTATCAGGGCTATTATTTTCTCGTATAGCCCACCCGACAGCATCTAGAGCTTGCTCTTGAGATAGGGGTAAAGGCTTTTTACCCTGTTGCATAAGCGCTTTATCTTCTTCAGTAACTTTGTTACTGCGGACAAGTACTTCAAGCCATCTATTAGGAGTAAATGTATTATTGTCACGCTTCAAGAAAAACGGCCCAACATAGACAGACTTAAAACGCTCTTTCCGCTCTAGCTCCCACTGCTTGCATTCTTGTATAAATCGCGCTCGAGGTGCACGATCTACACGTAAGGCCTCTTCATGCCTTCTATTCCAAAGAGCCTCTTCTTGCTCCATCATCTGAAAAAAAAGCCTTGTTACCATGCCTGAAAGTTCATCATGAGCAACATAGTGGCTATCGACAACAGCTAGTACGTCATTAATTAGGGAAGGGAAGTTCTTTGCAAAAAGATCTAATGTAAGTGCGCAAGTAACATGCATAAATCTTGTCTTTTTCTTGTAATTAAGCCATAACAAAGGCAAAACTACAAGATTGAAATTATGCAGCCCTTTATTCCAAGACTAGCAATAGAAAGCCAAGCCGTGCCTCATCCTCACAACCTACCACAAGTTGTCTACGGCAGGCGCAAATTTACCTGTAGTCAAGATATTGCCCCGCTTCGCTCAAAAGAGGTTCTCATCGTCTTACGAGATGCCCTTAACTATCTATCTCTTGAGTTTGAGCGCTTTGCAAAAGGCCCTCTTCATACAATCCAAGAGCTTAATAACCTTACATTAAAAGTAGCAGAAATAAAGGCTACAGCAGCTTCAAGACGCAAATATATTCCCTATCTTAGAAAACCACAAAAAATTGCAAGGGCCTTTACCTGCATCCAAGCTCTTGATGAGCTCTTACCGCGGATAGAAAAAAAGCTTCGCTACACCCATGTTCTTGCTCTAAGCCCAGAATACCAAGTAGCCATATGCTTTTACCAAGAATTCAAAAAGTCATGCGGCCTTATTACTCAATTAGAAGAAGTGCGTGCTATAGAAGAGCTGCTACTGCATTTTAATGAGCTTGAAAATTTCATAAACTCCGATGCTACACCTTCAGTTAAAGAAGCTGAATATAGCCTTTATGAAAAGCTGCTAGAACTTTTAGATTCTACTGGACAAGAACTTGAAGCGCGCATAACAAACCCTAAGCTTTCCTTTATCATGAAGCGGATAAGAGATGCAAAAGTACCCGAAAGTCCTGAAAGCCCCCCAGGATCTCCCATTCATAAAGAATATAAGAGTGCTATCAGCAAGATCCATGTCTATCTAGACCCTCCTGAAAAGTCCACAAACCAAGAAGCTGTCATGCGCCTTTATGAAGTGATAAAGGTCGCTTATGACTTTCCCCAAACAAATGCCCTTGAGTGGGTAAGAGTGCACGCCCTTATCGATACAATCATAAGCCGAGTTGGACGAGAGACACTCAAGTTTACTGAAGAAGAAGAGCGCCTAGAGAGGGGTCTTATTGATGGCACGATAACCATGGTTCCTGACGCTCTTATCCAGGACTATCTCAAAAAGGGCTTTCTGTGGCACATTGCCTTTTCTCTCAAAGAAAAAAACCCCACTTTTGAACAGGCCTACAATAAAGCCAAACACTTACTGCCTCAACAACTTGCTCCAAAAGATTTTTGCGAGCTGCAAGATCTCTACCTTACTTTATAAGCTTTTCATAAGAAATGACCTTCTGCATCCTAGCCTCCCAGCGTGAAAATTCTTCCCGGCCAAGCCTTTTTTCAAGAAGCGCCCGCTTTGCAGGGGTAAGGGCATTATAAACGCCTACGTTTTGGCAAGTGCTAGCTAGGTACATGCCATACTCCTCATACCATCCTTCTATTCCAGAATCATGCTGGGTAAAGTGTTCAGCAATTGGACGCTCATCACGCGCCTGCTCGCGCCTTATTATTGAAAAGACAGCATCTGAGACAGCGTGATGATCACTATTTCTTACTTCAGGCTTTTCAATAAACTCCTTTTCAGGGACATTTACAAAATAGGTAAACTCTCCAACTGAACTTTCGCTTTTAGAGATCAGCTTGTCAGCAATATACTTGTTAAGCATAACCTTAAGTTCCTCTGGGCAGCTTTTCAAAGCATCGTCAAAGCTTCGATTTTCAAATATCGCTTTAATTAGCTCCTGAGCTCTACTTCTTTGGTTCAATTTTGTCCCATAAAAACAGGTAGCTAAAACCCTAAGAAGATAGGGCTTAAAGGTAGCAAGTGTAACTTCCTTTGGAATATCTTCTCCCTGGAGCTCTTCTGGAACGGCTACATACTTTAGGCTTTTTGCATGAGCTTCTAGCCTTTTTATGAGAATAGCTGCAAACTGCACGCTAGAGCTACTACGTGAGCATTTTAGCTCTATAGCAATCTGCCAGGCGCGTAGATAGGCAAAAGGGTAGGGAATATCGCTTGAAGCTTGTGTGATAAGTGAATTTGCAGAGCTTGCTTGTTGGATGATATAGTTATCAGGCTCTATGGGACGAGCGTCCTTATAAGCACGAATTACACCTCTAAGATCATCATTTAGGGGACCTTCTGCAAGTAGATGATGCACAAGCTCAAGCTCACTATCGCGTTCATTATCTGTAAAAAAGAGTGCCTTTGCTGTACGTAGCACAACAAGGCTTGTCTGTTTTGGCGAACGCAGTTCATCTAAGAGGCTATTCTCTTTTGCTAAAGAGTCAAAAACATCCCTTCCTATTGCTTGGAATACCGCTAAAAGGGCTTCTACACTCTTGCTAAGCGGCCCCTCTTTATCACCCCTTTTAAGTTCACAAATAATGCGGCCAGCATGATAGAAGGAATAGGCATGAGCTGGTGTAAAGAGTGCATTCTGAATAACTCCACGAATCATCTCTTCTAGTTTCAACACCGTTTTTCCAGAAGGCTGCATA
>JAYRNE010000435.1:0-10460 GCA_041912355.1 Chlamydiales bacterium | reverse complement strand
TACCACAAATCCTGGGGCGAACTCTCGCTTTATCGGCTATGCAATTAGGTGAAATACCTTTACATCACCATCCATTGCCCATGGCAAAGAACCTACATTGGGAGTTATAACTTCACCACTAAGAGAACAAGAGAGCATTATAAAGAGGGCTACAAAGATATTCATATTAATCTTCTCCCTCATCGGAGTAAATTTTATGGAGATTGCCCCCTAAAGCCCTGTCAAGCTGTACCCTTGCAAGCCAGTACTCACGTATTGCCATCACAAACTTTCTCTGTACTTCTAGCTCGTGCTCTTTGCTTTCTAAAAGCTGATCAATTCCAAGTCCCATTACGTTATAAAGCTCTTCGGATGATTCTACGATCTTGCGCTGGCTTGGAAGGGCTCTCGCTTTATATTCATGAATAATATGCACGCTATTCATAAGAAGCTTGTGGGCCTCGCGTACTTCTGAAGTGATGGAAATTTCTAGTGCTGCAAGGTGATCCTGGGCTTGTCGGAGTTCTGCCAAAAGCCGTTTCTTTGCTGCTTGGCCATAGTTTATGAGGGGGATTTCGAATGAAAAGGCTGGGCCTAGTGTATTTAGTCCATTAGGATCTCGCTCTCCTGCTAGTCCTAAACGGCCTTCAGAGTATACCCACCACTGCTTTATCCCGAGTGATTGGCTTAATCGTAGTACGTCAAATCTAGCGGCCTGTAAATCGAGGCGCTCCTTAAAGGCGATTGCGGTTAGGCAATGAAGAGGCAGGCCTTCATAATCTACTTCTGGAAACTCCCCTGCTATAGTCCAGTGCACGTTTTCTTTTAGCCCAAGCAGCTTATGCAGTTTTTCTCGTAAACGTGTGATGTTATTTTGCATGATTCTGCTTTCAAGCTCTTGTGTCACAAATTGTGCATCTACTTGGTTGTAGGCAAGGCTGTTTATATTTCCTGCCTCTTTTTGCCTTTTGGCAATCTCTTCCTGTATATCTGCTAACTCCACTATAGACTGCATGTAGCGTAGTTCTTGCTCTTCTGCCTGCAATGCATAGAAGGTCTCTGCAACAGTAAAAGCCAAATCTAAAATCTCATTTGTGACGCGGCGTGTTGTTTGCTCAAGTTCCGCTTGTGCCACTTTTACGCGAAGTGGGATCAAGAAAATATTTATGAAGCTTGAGGTAAGTGAATATTCAACATCTGCCTTTTCATGCTTTTTATTTGTGGGATAACGAATAAAAATATCAAAGGCAGGATTAGAAAAGAGTCCCGCTTCTACAAGATCAGCTTGAGATACCCCAATCTCTTCATACACCGCCTGAATGTGGGGATTATTAAAGAGGGCAATTTGCACAGCAGCATCAGAAGTTAATTCATGTTTAAGAAGAGCATTAATTCGAGAAGTGACCTTTGGGTCTTGTGTAGAGCCTTTTTGCCACTTGACCTTTTTATCAAGCCGCTTTTCCACCGTAGCTGACACAAACTCCTCATGTGCATGATGCATTTTCGTGCAGGAGCAAAGTCCAACCACACTTAAACATACCCAGCCCCTCATCACATCTCCACTTTACATGAATATGTGCAGATACCAAAGCGGCCTAAATTTTGCAAACAAAAGGCTCTAAATACCAACACGCCTAAAGAGATGGTGTAAAAATGCTTGGCGCTTTTTATCGGATCTAAGATCCTCACTTTCGGAACAGACTTCAGGATGAACGCCTGATAGGCAAACTTTGCCTTTGCCAAAGTCTGCACTTACGGCAGCGTTTGCCTTTATATTAGTATAGGTGGCCTCTACCGTAACATTGTCTTTGTTGGGGCCAAAAAGTTGAAATCGTGGCCCTTCGTTCCAGAAGCAGCTGAATGTTTCATTTTGAGCGGTAACTGAAACTACTTTGCCCTCATTTCCTTTTACGTGATAGGTCGGTGTCCATGCAGCAACTGGAAGTAGGTTTAAAAGTTTACACTCCACCTCTTCGAAATTGATTTTTTTTATCTGTACGCGAGCATAGTCGATCTTCACCATCTCTTGGCAGGCTACATCAGCTCCTGCACAAAATCCAAGAAAGTTCCAGCCGCGATCAACTACACGTCTTACGCTATCAACGTTTGGTTGGAGGCTGTGAGCAAGCAGCAGTGCATTACCTCCGGGAAGTACGAGTATGTCTGAGTCGCTCTCTAAAGCTTTACTTAGGTACGTGCTATCTGGTACTAGTACTACGCGGTTTGAGTCGATTTCCAGCTCTTTAAACCGATTTTCTAGCTCGCTCACACAGGCAGGCGCACACGCCACCTGTTCACTATAAAGGTAAATTGATTCGTTGATCATAGTATAAAAGTTTATATAAAAAAACTATTTAATGCAACTAGAGCCTTTTTGTAAAAGGCTCTTTATTCTCTGCTAAGAACTTCTAATACTGTTCAAGTTCAAGAGAGGTTGCGGCCTTATGGATACGCTCGGCATTAAGTTCCTTAACAAGCGTGCCCCAGTTTGGCATATGCTCTTGCATGTAGCGGTTTAGACTAGAGAGAAAAGAATCATTTTCTGTCATAAGAGCCACACTAAGGTCAACAAGGCCTTGGTTGCTTTTAACAAAGGGACGCATCTTTTTCTCATATTCGCTAAAGGCCTTCTTGTACTCCCCTTCTGCTTTTGCAAGCTCTTGAGCAAGCACATAGGCACCGCATATTGCAAGGCTTGTGCCCTGCCCTGAAACAGGTGATGGAGCATAGGCAGCATCTCCTAAAAGCGCCACTCGCCCTTTAGACCAAGAGGGCATATGAATTTGTCCCGCACAGTCAAAATAAAAATTCGGCGTGTCGTTCAGCATTTGCAAAAGCTTTGGTGCTTGCCATCCTGTTGTGGAAAAGGCTTCTTTAATAAGTGCTTTCTGGCTGCTTATGTTGCGAGGATCAAAGCGTAACGCTTCAGAAGTAAATGCAAAACCCGCGACAGCATCACTATCATTACGAGAGCTATACATAATGATAAACCTACTTGGGGCGTGATACTCAATTTCCCATCGATCTAAGTTGAGGTAGTTGGGAATAGTAAAGTATGAAACATAAAAGCCAAGATCCTTAAGGTAGAGCGATTCCTCTCCAAAGACCTGCTTGCGCACATCTGAATGGAGGCCATCAGCTCCAATAACAAGATCAAAATGGCGCATGTTTGCCTTTTCAAACTCGACTAAAACTTCGTTATCTACTTCTTCTATCTTCTTAATAGAATCACCAAAGAGGTATTCGATCTCTCCTACTTGCTTGAATAGAAGCTGCATAAGAGAGCTGCGCAAGAGCTCTAGGTCCTCTTTTGTACGCCCTCCGCAAACATCTGGGTCCATATTGGGAATTTCGTTCCCATAGCTATCGAGCATGGTGGCGCCCTGGGTGTCGCTCTTTAGTTCTACAGCTAAATCGTGAATTCCCATGCGCTTTATTACCTCTATTGCTGAGCCGCGAATATCTAGCTTATACCCCCACGTGCGAAGCGTTGGATGTCTTTCTATAACGCACGGGGTAAAGCCATGCTGCTTCAGCCAGTAGGCAAGGGTGAGGCCTGCTACGCCGCCGCCAGAAATAAGTACGCGTTTATTTTTCATATGGTCTCCATTTTGTTGAGTTGCATGCCCCTTTGAACAGGCAAGTATTACTGCAAAAAGTACAAGTTTCCAGTTCATTACTATCTCCTTATTTTTCATGATGGCTCTATCATATCATACCGACCGACGGTCGGTCAATAGAAAAAGCATAGACAAGAAGTTAAAAGGCCCTATAATTATGAAATTTATGGCTAGAATCGTAAAAAAGTCCCAGGAGCGTCGCTCTGAAATCATCAAGTGCGCAAGACGCCTTTTCCAGACTCAAGAATATGACAAAACGTCCATGCAAGATATCATGGATGAACTCAATATAGCCAAGGGCACGATTTACCATTACTTTAAGTCTAAGGAAGAGCTTCTCATGGCGGTAATTGAAGATATTGCCCAAGAGAGCATAACTAGTATGCAAAAGCTCCTGAAAAAGCCGGTAGCAGCCCTTGAAAAGATGAAGAGCCTTATCACGGCTGCCAGCATTGCCTCTGATAATACGAGTATCATGGAAGTGCTGCACCGTTCTGCAAATAACGCCATGCACACTCGCCTTCTTGGAGCACTTCTTGTCAGGCAGGCCCCGCTTTATGCAGAGGTCATCAGCCAGGGGTGCAAAGAGGGCATCTTTACAACCGATGCGCCCTTAGAGTGTGCTGAATTTATCATTTCTGCCGTGCAATTTCTTACAGACCTTGGAATTTACCCATGGACAAAAGAGGACTTAGAGCGGCGCGTAAACGCCTTTCCAAAGCTTATCGAAAAGCAGCTTTCGGCTCCTGCAGGCTCTTTTAACTTCTTACTATCGCATATTGCAAAAGCATAAGTCACCAAGCGAGACTAAATTTTTGGATGGGCTATTCGCAGGAGGCTTGTGTGTGCGGCTCCTCTTCTAGAAGCATCTCTTCCCATTCCATGATAGAAGTTTTGCCATCAGCAAGATAGGTTGTTGTAAGCCAGAGTTCATAAAAGAGTGGGCCATACTGCAATGCAGCATCACGCGTAAGTTCATAGTATTTTGGCCTGGGGAGTATTTCAGGGCTTGTGTAGGGCCCCTTTTGGGGTGCATAAAAGGTGTAGACAATATGATAGGGACCTTTTACAGTTTCCTGCTCTACATCCCATTCCTGCACAATAATAGGCATAAGGTCATACCCCTCTTCGCGAAAAAGTACGCTCGGAATATCTTCTAGAGGTACATCAATTAATACCCCATTTACAAAGTCATCTGTAGAGCTAGTAGGGAGCACGTTAAGCATTCCCCTTGCTTTATCATGCGCTGGCTGGCACCACTTTGAGCCGGGCTTAAGGGGCACATCTCTATCAAATATGCGCCTAATTTTATACCCAATTGCCGGCCGCCTTGTGGCCAAGCATGCGCTACTTAACGTTCTTGATGCAGAGGCCACATCCATAAGGCTGCCGTAGCTAAAGATGGTAATGGAGTCTTTACCCTCTTTTTGCAAAGCCTCGATAATCTGAGGGTATGGGTAGCTCCAGTATTCTGTCGCCTCAACTTGCTTTTGAGCTTGCGTAAGGGGCGTTTCTTCCCCTGCAATAAGGTTTAGTTGTATAAGTAATAGAACAGCATATCTTTTCATAGTAACTAACAGTATATACAAAACGGGTAAAAAATATAATAAATTTTTTCACAAAACCTGATGATATCGAAAATTGTCCTTAATAAAAGGTGCTTGACTCGGAAGGTTCTTACTCGCTAAGCTCTCTAGATATTATGGGCTATGTAGTTGTTGTTCAAGAAAGTCATAATCTCTATAAAGTCGCAAAATCTAAGACTTTAAATGAAGATGCTGCTTCTGTCGTTTGGTCTTTTGAGACTGCGCATGAAAGCGACCTAGAGCAGCTTGTTCGGCAAAAACTTGATGGCTATATCTCTGATGAAAGCCTTGAACATTATGAAATCTCTCCCGAGCTCTTAGCACAGAATCTAAAAGAGCTGGAATTTACTTTGGCAAGCTTTATAGAGGCCCAGGAACAAGCAGATGCCTACAGCAAGCTAGAGGCATCTGACACTATGCTTTCCCCTACAGATGAGGTTAAAAGCTTGAGCTTTGAGCTTAGCTTAGTTAAAAAGAGGCTTGCACTACTCGAGTGCGAAAAGACCTATTTGGAAAATAAAATTAAAGCCATAATCGGCCGCTCGGCCGGCATAGAGGGCATCGCCACCTGGAAAACCAGCACTATCATGAGAATAGACACTGAAGCCGTAAAACGCGATTATCCAGATGTTTACGCCTCCTGCGTAAAAGAAACCAAAAGCAGAAGATTTTGCCTGAAGGGGTGAGTTATAGAAGCCTAGGCCCCCCCTAGTCCTCGAGTTTGGACGTTTACCGCCCGAAGGGATTTGGGAGCGCAAGCTAGCCAGCACTCTAAAGAAATACATTCACCTATGCAATTTGAATGAGGAAGCGGTAAAAAGGATTCAGGATAGTGTTTGGAAAGAGTGAAAAGATGTAGCGGCAGTCGGACTCGAACCAACGACCTGCGGATTATGATTCCGACGCTCTAACCAGCTGAGCTATGCCGCCACAGTAGGAAAAAAAGGTGGCCTTGGTTTTTATGCCAAGGCCTGATTAGCGGGGGAAGGATTCGAACCTCCGACCTTTGGGTTATGAGCCCAACGAGCTAACCCCTGCTCCACCCCGCGGTAAATCTGCGACTATTCTAGCAGGCTCGGCCTGTTTATTACAAGCAAAGAATTGCGGCGCGAGAAGATATATCTCATTACGTGTGCGATCTGTGGCTCCTTTTAGGGCTGTCACCATGTCTAGAGAGGATTTTCCGAGATCAGTGCAAAGCTGTGGTTCTTGCAAAAGTCGTTCTACTGTAGTTGCCACTTCTTTCCCCTCTATCTGAAGTATGGCATTATAGAACTTGGCGCACTCTATAAGCTGCGGCTGGGAGTGCATGTGAGGGCCTGCTATTACAGGAATGCCAAAGGCTTGAGCCTCCATGATATTGTGTCCGCCTACTTTGTCGGTAAAGCTTCCAGCAACTATTGCAATGTCTGCAAGCTGGTAGCATTTACGAAGTAGGCCCATGGCGTCTATGAGGTATGCTTGAGGGCCATTTGTTTTAGATCCCTGGGTCCAGGTGCCGTAGGTTAGGCCATGTTTGTCGAGTATAGTCTTTACAACTTCAAAGCGCTCAGGGTGTCTTGGGGCAATAATAAGCTTAAGATGAGGGAATTTTGCTTGAAGTGGCACAAGGCTTGATAGGAGCATCTCTTCTTCTGGGTCGTGCGTAGAGCCGATAACAAGTACTTTGTCGTTAGGCGCAAGCTGAAGCTTTGTTTTAAGCTCTGAAATTTCTGCATCGCTTATAGGCGTAGGGAGGGCATCTACCTTCAAGTTGCCTGTTACGGCAATTTTAGAGGCTGCAATCCCCATTTCTAAAAAGCGCTTTTTGTAAAGCTCGCTTTGCACGCATAGGTAGTCGATGTTAGAAAATAGGCGCTTTGTAAAGAATGAAAAGCGGCTAAAATTATTTTTAGATGTTTCTGAGACTTTGCCATTCACTACGCAGGTAACAGCGCCCTGCTTTTTCACCTCTTTTAAAAAGCGGTACCAAAAATCCCCCTCACAAAGTATTACTAAGTCAGGCTTTACCTTGCTGAGTACATGCTGGACAGAGAGGTAGAAGTCAAAGGGCAAATAGACGTGATAATCGGCTCCAATGCTCTTTTTTGCTTCAGCATGGCCAGTTTCAGAAACAGAAGATACCACAAAGGTAGCATCAGGAATTTCGGTTTTAAGGCGCTTTATTAAGGGGTTAGCTACATGGCACTCCCCCACCGATACCGCATGTACCCATATTAAAGGACCACTACCCTTTGTAGAAATACTGGGAAAACAAAATCCTAGTCTCTTAAAAAAATTAGTTTTATGCTTGCCGTAGCGAATAGACTCATAAAGTGCCTTAGGCAGCGCTAGTATAAACGCAACAAACAGCCCAATTTCATAGAGAATAGAAAACAGCATAGCGCTCCTTTAAAGAGAGGTATTATGCCAAAATTCCCTTAAAAAATAAACCTTAATCAATGTTCCCCAGCAGCACAGGCTCAAGCCTACGCTTGATTTTACGGATGTAAACTTGCAAGTCGGAACTTCAATATTCTAAATGCCCCGATCCCACATGTGCAGTCAACCATCGGGCACGGGCACGGGCTCGGGCACGAGTGCATAACGCTTTTGCGGAAAAGTACCATTCTCTTTGTCTTTTCATAAGAAGCTTCAGGCACTCGTGCCCGTGCCCGTGCCCGAGCCCGTGCCCGACGGTTGACTACACGTGCGGAGTATAGCCCTTGAGGTTATTGAAGTTGTGATTCGTGGGTCAAAACCTGCGAAAAAGAGCGCAGGCTAAAGCCTACGCTACTAGTGGAAAAGTTTGTTTACCACCCAGGAATGTTCTTGCCGTAGCTCCTGTTTCATCAAGCACAATAATGTCGGCATCAAAGCCTTCTTGCAGCTTGCCCTTTGTCGGTAGGCCCAAAAGTTCTGCTGGCTTTGTGGTAGCTGCCTTGATGGCAAAGTGAAAGCTGCATTCAGTTTGGCGGTGAAGGAGGTTAACGGCATCAAGCAGCGTGCAGTTAGAGCCTGCAATAATGTCAGTGCCCGGAATTATCTTGCGGCCCTCTTGATGTGCAAGCTCGTGGCCTGCAAGTGTTCTTGCGCTTGAATCGCTTACTAGTAATAAACCCTCAGCGTAGGCGTTATACGCTAAGGCTACAGTATCAGGGTGTAGGTGTACGCCATCTACAATAAGAGAGTATGAAAGCTTTTTTTCGCCAAGAACATAGCCAACCATGCCTGGAGATCTTTGGTGAAAGGGCTGCATGGCATTAAAGAGGTGTGTTGCCAATTTCGCGCCGTGTAGCTTAGCGTTATTAATTTCGTCAAAGGTAGCTTGTGTATGGCCAAGGGCAACAAGTATTCCTCGCCTTGTAAGAAGCTCTATCAATTCAGTAGCGCGGCTACATTCTGGTGCAAGCGTTACCATCTTTACAACGCTTGGGTCGGCAACTTCATCCCAAAACTCTACTGCGCACTCATCTTGTATGGCGTTAAACGGATGGGCGCCTCTTCGTTTGGGATTTATATGAGGCCCTTCTAAATGTAGTCCCAAACAGCCGTAATCACCTTTTGCTGCTTTTTTTATGATGTCGCGATACCGGTTTAGCGGTTGGCTAACGACTGTTGCCAAAAAGCTAGTAACACCACCTTTAGCAAGCAACAAAGAGGCATCGTGGAGTGTATCTAGACTTGTTGTGAAGTCGTGTCCCCCAATTCCATTTACCTGAAGATCAATAAGTCCGGGGCAAAGAAACATCTCCTGACAGTCATAAATTTTATCAGGATTTTCGGGTGCAACGATGATGCCATTTTTTACATAGAGCTCGCCTCGGATAAATCCCTCAGGCTGAAAAATTTGTGCATTTGTGAAGCAAATTGTCATATAATAATACTAATACCAAAAAGCATTTTTATTGCATACTCTCCACTCGACTTTGTACATTTTTTCCCGGCGATTTCTCCTCAATGGGCTTTCAGCTTTGTTTTAATTGCGCAGGATAGGCTTGACACGCCACCCAGCGCAATTAAAACAAAGATCAAAGTCCAGTGTGGAGAAAGCGCCCGGCAAAAATGTACAAAGTCGAGTTTAAGATTTAACAAGGGAAGAGTCATGACACGGCTTACTCAGATTGAAGAAAAAGTAAAAAACGGCACGCGGCTTGATCGTGAGGATGCCCTTACACTTTTACATACTGATGATCTTGATCTTTTACGTGAGCTTGCTAACTACAAAAGAAAAGAGCGCGTAGGCGATATTGTCTACTATGCCTCTACCCTCTATATATACCCCACAAACCTCTGTGAGCTTAACTGTCCCTTCTGTTCTTTCTATGCAAAGCCAGGCTGGAAAAATGCTTGGTTTACAAAACCTGAAGAGATGGAAGCACAAATTAAAGCGAATCTCCATAAGAACCTCACAGAAATTCACATTGTGGGAGGGCTCTGGAGAGACTGTGATCTAGATTACTACAAGGACATCTTTTCCCGTATTAAGGCACTTGATGCTAAGCTGCACATCAAAGCGCTAACACCAGTTGAGTATGACTTTTTAGCGCGCCTTCACAACATAAGCGTTGAAGAGGTCTTTGACAGGATGATCTCTTGGGGCTTGGGCTCACTTCCTGGAGGTGGTGCGGAAATACTTGTTGAAGAAATCCGCAAAAAAATTGCCCCCGGCAAGATATCCTCAGATCGCTATTTAGAAATACATAAAATTGCCCACAATAAGGGACTTCCCTCCAATGTCACTATGCTCTTTGGCCATATTGAAGATCCAGAGCATATTGTAGAGCATCTTATAAAGGTTCGTAACCTTCAGGATGAAACAAAAGGGTTTCAAACATTTGTACCCCTTAAGTACCACGATGAAAATAACGCTCTAGGTAAGCGCAAAGAACAGTTAAAGCCTAAGGACATTCGAAAAATTTATGCCCTGTCACGGCTTATGCTTGATAATATCCGTAATATAAAAGTTTTATGGAACTACGTGGGTATAGACGAGGCAAAGGAAATTCTTAACTGGGGTGCGAATGACATTTCTGCCACGTCGCTAGAGGAGAAAGTGATTCAGATGGCGGGGGGTATAAAAGTTGCTATGAACAACGAGACACTAGAAAACATTATTTCAGGTGCGGCTCGTGTACCAAAAAAAATTCATTCCGGGTATGATTATTGCCAAGATGATGAGAAGTAGATGATAAAAGTTGGTGCTCTCACATTCCTAAACGCCCTTCCATTTTTCAATCCGTTTATTGAAAAGCGCATCCTCTTCTCCGGTGATCTTATTTTTGGCACACCTCAG
>JAYRNE010000434.1:0-4071 GCA_041912355.1 Chlamydiales bacterium | reverse complement strand
TTATCAATCTCAACACACCACAACCCAACACAAACACCAAAAAACCACCCCAACACTCTCAACACCACAAACCCCCCCCCCCAACCCCCCACCCCCCCCCCCCCCCCCCCCCCACTCCAAATGCTTCGCAAAGCTGTCCCTTTACTTAAACAATAAAACCTTGTACTATTATTGCGTAAAAAATTTACTGATGTGGTTTGTGGGACCCAAAATATACACTGAAGAAGAGCATCGCATTAAGCACGACGGCGTTGATCATGACGCTCTCGAGGTGATCTTTAAGCTTAAATCTGCCGGACATACTGCCTACTTAGTTGGTGGGGGTGTGCGCGATCTTTTGCTTGGGCAAAAGCCTAAGGACTTTGACATCTCAACTTCTGCTCGGCCTGAACAGATTAAAGAGCTTTTTGGAAGACGCTGCCTCCTTATTGGCCAGCGCTTTCGCCTTGCTCACGTACGCTGTGGCCACAAGGTACTTGAAGTCTCCACATTTAGGGCGGGAGATCCAAGCTCAAGCACGCTCATACTGCGCGATAACCGCTGGGGAACACCTGAAGAGGATGTTCTGCGACGCGATTTTACTATTAACGCCCTTTTTTACGACCCTACCACACACACTGTTTTAGACTATGTTGGCGGCTATCAGGATATCCACCGCAAGCTTCTGCGCACAATAGGCGATGCGCACACCCGCTTTAAGCAAGATCCTGTCCGCATGATACGCCTTCTTAAATTTCGAGCGCGTTTTGGATTTGAAGTAGAACATAAGTGCGAGCGCGCCCTTCACACCTGCCAGGAAGAAATATTAAAAAGTGCCCCAGCACGTGTTCTGGAAGAAATATTTAAGATGCTAGAGTCTGGCCATGCGGAACAGTTTTTTCACCTTATGGCAAAGTCAAGTTTCCTAGAAATTCTCTTTCCCTGCTTTCACCACTTTTTCACTGGCCCATCGCAAGATATTGCCTACCTCTACCTTAAAGTGATTGATGAGATCCACAGATCATCAGAAACTACACTTGACCGCTCAGAGCTATTTGCAGGCCTAGTTTTTCCCATACTCGAGCAGGAACTTATTTCCCTTTCAGAAGACCGCCAGATGCCATTAAGCTTTGGAGATATCGTCCATCTTTCACACTCGCTACTGCGCGGCATCACCACCTCTTCTTTTGCCCATTTTCCAAAGAAAATCGTGGCCCTTGCCCACTACATCATCACGACGCAATACCGCCTAACTCCGCATACTGGAAAGCCCCGATTTCATTCGCGCTATTCATCGCCTCAAGACTTTAGACTTGCCCTTAATTTCTTGAGTATCAGGAGCCAAATAAATCCCGAACTCCAAGAGCTCTATTTAAGTTGGAAAAAAGCGCACCCTGGTTCATAATACTCGAGCGAGATTAACTTGAAGCAACAAGTATGATTTCGCTACAGCAGTTCCTTCGGAACTGTAGAAAAAGGAAGTTTTAATGAAGTATTCTATTGTCATCCCCATCTACAACGAAGCCGACAACATTCGCCCCCTTTTAGAAGAGGTTGAATGGGTGATGAACGCCTACCCAAACAGCTGGGAGCTCATTTTTATTAATGATGGCTCTCGCGATAATAGCCTTGAAATACTCCAAAAGCTTGCAAAAGAAAAGCAATACGTACGCGTTATCTCCTTCAAAAAAAACTACGGGCAGACAAGCGCCCTAGCAGCCGGAATACGCGCCGCTAAGGGTATGTGGATTATCTCTTTAGATGGCGACGGGCAGAATGACCCGCGCGACATTCCCCTACTTATCGACACCATCACAAAAAGCCCCGAGTGTGATTTAGTCTCTGGCATTAGGCGCATGCGAAAAGACCCCTGGTATAAGCGCATAATAAGCAAAGTCGCAAATGGTGTTCGCTCTAAAATTCTGCAGGATAAAACACGCGATACTGGCTGCTCACTTAAGATGTATCGTGCAAGCTGCTTTAGTAAAATACCCCTCTATAAGGGCATGCACCGCTTTTTGCCGGCACTCTTTCAGATTGAAGGTTTTCATACAGAAGAAGTAGTTGTGCACCATAGAAAGCGCGAGCGCGGCAAAAGCAAGTACAACCTCTTTAACCGCGGTATTGCCCTACTCTTTGACCTTTTTGCTGTAGCCTGGATGCGAAAGCGCAGGCTTAGTTACGAAATAGATAGCGAGCTATGAACGAAGAATTACGAACTCTACTCTACCCTCTTGGATTTATCGCCCAAATAGCCTTTGGAGCGCGCTTTATCATTCAGTGGATAGCTTCTGAAAAGGTGCAAAGGTCTGTCACTCCTAAGCTTTTTTGGCACCTTTCTATTTTTGCTAATTTTTTGCTCTACGTGCATTCTCTCATCCAGCTTCACTTTCCGATGAGCCTTGCACAGTCACAAAACTTTGTGCTTTCCATGAGAAACCTGCAGCTTCTGGGATCTCAAAAAAAGCGCCCCCTATTTTTTGTGATCTTCTCACTTCTATTTGCGATGGCTGTTACTGTACTGTTTTTTGTAAATTCCCAAGCAGCCTCTTGGATTGCAACGCCAAATTCCATGCATATTCCCCCCGGAGTTCACCTATTTGGCATTATGGGCATTGGGGCCTTTGGCCTTCGCTTTTGGGTGCAGTGGTGGCAGGCAGAACAGAGAAATGAGGGCAACCTCACAGAGTCTTTTTGGTGGATAAGCCTTGTAGGGGCTATTGTCTGCACCATCTACTTTTGTGTAATTCAGGACTGGGTGAACTTTATTGGCCCCTTTGTAAGCCTAATTCCCTATAGTCGCAACCTCTACTTTCTCAGGAGGGCTTAAAAGTGATGAATAAGCAAAATATATTTATATTCGCTGGTGAAACAAGCGCCGACCTTTATAGCGCGATGCTTCTTGTTGAGCTTAAGCAAAAGCTTACTCACACACACTTCTGGGGCGTAGGCGGCCCAAGTAGCAAAGGGCTTATCGAATGCGTTTTACCCATGGAGAAGTTTCAGGTTATGGGCTTGAGCGACGTTCTAAAGGCCCTTCCAAGACTTATCTCGTCATTTTATAAGCTGAAAAAAGAGATTCTTCGCAAAAAGCCTGAGATGTGCATCATCATCGACCAGCCAAGCTTTGGCATAAAGCTTGCACGCGCCCTTCGTAAAAGTGGCTACACTGGCAAGATCGTGCAGTTTGTTGCGCCTACAGTGTGGGCGTGGAAAAAAGAACGAGCCGATGAGATGGCCAAATATTTTGACCTTCTGCTCACCCTCTTTGACTTTGAGCCAGCCTACTTTGCCCACACTCCCCTTAAAACGGTTTTTGTAGGCCACCCAATTGTAGAGCTCATTGCAAAAGATCATAGCCAAAGCCTCTCTCTAGACACTGAAAGGCCAATTCTCGCCCTCTTTCCTGGCAGCCGCCCAGCAGAAATTAAGCGGAACCTTCCGAAGATGCTACAAGCTGCACGCCAATACTGTCAAAAGCATCCCACAACACAGATTGCTGTATCAGGCTCTAAAGAGCTTATGCCTGAAGATGTAACTGTTGTGCCCTTTAATGCGCGCTATGAGCTTATGAAAAAGTGCCACCTGGCACTTGCCAAATCTGGAACAGTGACGTTAGAGCTTGCCCTGCACGAGGTGCCTACTGTTGTGGTGTATGAACTTTCCTTCTTAAACACCCTCATGGCAAAGCACGTAATGAAGGTCGACAAAATGCCCTTCTACTCTATTGTCAACATCATATGCCAAAAGGAAGTCTTCTTCGAGCGCATCAAACAGCCCGTCACGGCCCAAGACATTGCAAGCGCCCTTGAAGCCTACGACGACACACGCTACAAAGAGTGCGTACAAGCCTGCCAAGAGCTAAAGCGCCACGTCCAAGGCAGCATCATGCCCATAAAAATCGCCACCACCGAAATCTGCAAGCTCCTCCAACCCGCGTAGCGTAGACAAGCCTGGCGCGTTTAGTTTATACATTTGCCGAAGGCTCTGGAGGCAGCTATGCACCGCTCCCAATTGTGCCTAAGTCAATTGCATGATAAGCGCTAAAGCAACCTCCACGACATCCTGTTTGTAAGCAATTACCGCTAAAAC
>JAYRNE010000433.1:0-2376 GCA_041912355.1 Chlamydiales bacterium | reverse complement strand
TTTTGATGAGGGCATCTACACAAAGATTCTCGTTTCACGCCCCATAGTACCACTTGGACGGGATATCGGCTATCTTCCTGGAACAAAGGAAGAAAAGCTTTCAAGCTGGATGCAGCCTATATTTGATAACCTAGAACTTCTTTGTGCATCGCTTGGAAACGAGCCTAGCGATACGCTAAGATGGGTCTTAGACAGTAAGAAAATTGAAATGGAAGCTGTAACGTACATTAGAGGACGCTCTCTTCCCAAAATGTTTATCATTATAGACGAAGCACAAAACCTCACACCTCATGAAATAAAAACAATTATTTCGCGCGCTGGGGAAGGCACTAAGGTTGTACTTGCGGGAGATCCAACCCAAATTGACAACCCTTACCTTGATAAAGACTCTAACGGCTTAACGTACACGGTAGGTAAATTCGACAACAGCCAGCTACACAGCCATGTCTTTTTAGAGAAGACCGAGCGCTCAGAGCTTGCAGCCCTCGCCACGGAGTTAATGTAAACAAAAAAAAGCTTCGCCCTTTTGGGGCGAAGCTTCTTTCATCCTTCATAATTCATACTTCATACTTTCGCTTGTTGGAGGTGGAGAGAATCGAACTCTCGTCCTAGACAATTTCCAAGTATTAGCTTCTACATGCATAGTGTCTTGGATTTATAAAGAGGTAGTTACTGCAAGACACCACATTTCACTACTTCTTAGCGGTTAAAAGTTCTCGAGCTGTCCTCCAAACCACCAAGTGATTACAGCTCATACCAAGTGTATAAACGGCAAGATTCGGGACCCTCGGTCCAGTCACCAAATTGCCGAGCTTGTTACGCTGTTAAGCGCAGCAGGCTACCGCTTCTTGCTTTTCACAAGCAAAGCTTGTGTCTAGGAAAGCGATTACGCTATTTTTCTTAGCATTTGTTGTTTTGTCGGCTTTTTAGGAGGCCCACCGACAAACCTCCGCACGCAACTAATATGGGCATTGCAAGTCGAAACCAGTACACCCCCATGCCTATATAATACCACAAACCACAATATAATAAAAGAGCCCTTATAAAAAGTACCCTTTATTGTCCAATAACCTTAATGCTCGTGCCCGAGCCCGTGCCCGTGCCCGAATGTTTATTGCCCTGCACGTTTGGCAAAACGTCGGGCACGGGCTCGGGCACGAGGGCTAACCTATTAGCCCCCTTGAAATAAATCTTCAAAATCCCCAAACTTGTTCCTTATGAAACTACTTTTGACGCTGTCGATCTTTCTGTCTTCAACCCTCTTTGCCAGCTACGGCGAAAATGCCCGCATATTTAGCCTGCTGCCTACTATGAACACGCCACTTGCTGTTGAGCCGCATGTTCCTAGAGATTTTGTCGCTATGAGTAAGGAAGGGACTCTTGATTTACAAAATTGGGTCTACTGGGGGCCAAAAGAGGCTTTAGAGCGCTACTTTAAAGATCCTGCAACGCTTGATCAGTCCTTTTTACGGGTGCGCCTCAGTGAGACGGTAAAGCAGATAGCAGCTACTACTTTTAGCCAAGAAAACGACGCTCTTTGTAAGCTTATGGCTCCTATGGGCTTAAAGAGGCTATTTGATGTGCGCATGCAGTGGGGAAAGTACCCTATTTACCTTATAACTGCTGAATTTGATAAAAAATGGCTTTATGCAGGATGGGTAGGTCTTTCAGATACGCAAGGAACAACGCTGATGTTTGAGCTTGTCTATCCCGGAGAAAAGCCTAGTGCTAAAGATTTTCAGCTGTGGGATCTTTTTTTTGATAAGACAACAACTCTTGCCAATCCCACCTACTCAGAAGGCTTTTCAGTCCGCTACACTACCGGAATAACTGATGTAACACTTTATGGAAAAAGGTTTTCGATACATGGGGAGCAGCGCTACTCTGATAAGCTGCTAGTTCTTCATATCGACCCAGAAAACTCCTCTTACAAGCCGGCAATTGAAACTGTTTCTTATGCCTACTTTTTTCCTGAAGCTAATGGACTTCGCCTTTCAGGAGGTCCATCCGCCTATGTAACCTTTACAGTAACATCTCCTGACAACAAGGTCTACACCCATACAATACCTGTTCTTGTTGCTTCGGTGGATGATTTTTCTAAAGAGCGGGTAGCAAGTCCTAGCCTCTACGAACACCCGCTTCCATGTATGCTTAAAGAATACCTTAAATAGCCAAAACTCTTAAGAGTTTTGGCTCTCGAGTTTGGACATTTGTAAAAAGGTCCAGGTATTTTTATGCGGAACGTCTTAGATGTAAAGCCTTCGGGCACGGGCTCGGGCACGGGCACGGGCACGAGTGCATAACGTTTTTGCGGAAAAATACCGTTTTCGTCATCTTTTCACAAGAAGCTTCATGCACTCGTGCCCGTGCCCGAAC
>JAYRNE010000432.1:0-2681 GCA_041912355.1 Chlamydiales bacterium | reverse complement strand
TTTTTTGGCCAGTAGTACCTAGCCTCTTTTGCAAATGCCACACCTGCGATGTCAAAGTGCGCCCAAGGAACATCCTTTATAAAACGCTCCATAAAGAGAGCGGAGATAATAGAACCACCAGAAGGCGTTGCAGCATTTTTTAAGTCGGCAATGTCAGATTTTAGCTGATCTTTGTATTCTTGATAAAGAGGCATTCTCCATAAAAGCTCATGCGTTCTATGGCTTGCCTTGTAAAGCTCTTCGGCAAGTGAGTCACTGTTAGAAAATAGGCCCATAAGCTCATTGCCAAGAGCAACGACTATGCCGCCAGTAAGGGTTGCCACATCGATAATGCGCGTGGGGTTAAGTCTGTCAACAGCATAGCTTATGGCATCAGCTAAAATAAGCCTGCCTTCAGCGTCTGTGTTTGTGATTTCTACTGTTAGGCCAGCGCGAGACTTATAGACATCGCCAAGCTTATAAGAACGGGCATCTATAGCATTTTCGCAAGCCGGAATGACTGCTGTGACGTTTATAGGAAGATTTAGGGCGCTTATTGCTTCAATAGTTGCAAGAGCAACCGCCGCCCCACTCATATCAGCTCGCATAGTTATCATACTTTCAAGGGACTTTAGCTTTAGCCCGCCTGTATCGTATGTTATGCCTTTACCGATAAGCACTGTGTGATCTGGAGAGAGACTTGCGCCTTTGTAGGAGGCCACAATAAACTTAGGCTCTGGCACTGCACCTCGAGAGACAGCAAGTAAGAGGCCCATCCCCTCTTTTTCTATCCAGGCTTTATCATGTACATCTACTTTCACGCGGGGAAATTCTTGAGCTATCTCCTTTGCAAAGTTTGCAATAGAGTCGGGTGTTGTCTCATCGGCATTGCTGTTGATAAGATCGCGTGCACGCCATACTGCCTCTATCACCCTTTTTGTCCTTCCTGCAACACTCTCAATAAGGTGAAGCTCTGGGCCAATTAGCGTTATTTCATCTAAAGGTATAGGGGGCTCATCGCTTACACTTTTCAGCTTGTCAAACGTATAGCTTGCTAAAAGGAGTCCTTCTACCACAGCCTTAATGGCAGCATCATGGGGAATTTGAGCGTTTTGGGGAACAATGAGGTTCAAGGTTTTGCATTTATACTTAAGGCAAGCCTTTGCAAGGGCCCCGTAGCTACGCCTTAGGCGCTCTAAGGTGCAGCCCTCTTTTGCCCCAAGGCCTACTAATAAGATGCGCTTTTCCTGAGGTAGATCGTGATAGAGTGCAACAACCTGCCCCTCTTTGCCAGTAAAATCCCCTGCTCGCCAAGGTGCAAGGGCAATATCCTGCAACCTGCCAAGCTCTTCCCTTTGAAAGTCGTCCTTAAAAAACCCAATCGCAAGCGCGTCAGCCTGTTCGCGGTTATCTACATGTGCAAGAGTGCGTATATGCATAGTTATTACCCAAAAACCCTAGTAATAGCAGATTTGGTAAGACAATGCCACAGAAAATAGTATGGAGAACGAAGTATATGGATCTATAACCGCGAAAGCCGCAAAGAGCGCGAGAGTCTCGCGCTCTTTGCGGCTTTTGCGGGTTTATAGCCTCACTCTTCGTCTATATTAGAATGGAACGTCGTCATCTTGAGAGAAGGCGCCGATGCTAGCGGGTCTTGCTGCAGATGCAGCTTGGCCTTGAGGCCTTGCAACAAAGCGGCTTGGCTGTTCATCTTCTGAATCACCCTCGCTACCATCTTGTTGCTGACGATCTTTACCGCCAAATGGGTTAAAGCTAATGTGCTCAGCAATGATTTCGAAATTCGTTTGGGGGTTACCCTCTTTATCGTTATAGATATCGGGCATTCCCATTTCACCCCACACCATGACTCCGCTGCCCTTCTTTAAGTAGGCAAGGCGCTTGTCAAAACGGTCGCCCCACATAGTCACACGCCACCAAACAGTCTTTTCTTTGTCTTTACGGCGGATGTTTGTAGCTACGCGTATAGTAGTGACCTTTAAACCACTAGGAGTGTAGCGAACTTCTGGATCTTGGCCTAGATGTCCTGCTATTTGAATAAAAATCATAGCACCTTTTCCTATGGATTAGATTTTGATAAAGCCATGTGTGCCGCCTTGTCCACCTGGACGAGTTGGCATTGGTGGCGCTTCTGCTTTCTTGTCGCCTGACTCTTGTCTGCCTTCGGAAACGTCTTTGCAGATAGTTCTCCAACGCTCTACCATCTCTAAGAAAATAGGCGCATAGGCTCTTAATGCAGAAGATACAGCATGCTCCATTGGGATTGTTGAGTGAACTAAGATTAGCTCTTCTTTAGTTGCCACACCAACGCCGCCGCCAGCCATTTGACCGCCAAGCATTGCACCTTCAAGAAGGCGCTCATAAAGCTTGAGAAGGATTTTTTGATCCTTTGGCAAACCGTCGAGAAGTGGGGAATAGAGATAGAGCCTTTGTGAATTTGGCTCATAGGTAACATGTAAAGAGTAATCATCATCGATACCCAAAATACATGTATTGTTTTCATCAAAGGCAAGTTCTAGGTTAAGTTCCTTACCAAATTCTTTTAAGTTTTATTTTTCATTATCCAGAGACATGCTTCCTCAAATATTTGAATATATGAAATTACGCTATTAGGGCAGATTTATTCATGGGAAAAAAGGACAAAGGACGAGGGAAAAATAGGTCAATAGGACCAAAAGGAC
>JAYRNE010000431.1:0-6372 GCA_041912355.1 Chlamydiales bacterium | reverse complement strand
TCGTTTTGGTCCTTTTGTCCCTTTTTGGACTTTAACTACCTTGGACTCACGCAGTGTTAAAATAAAAAAAGAAACACTCGGAAGCTAGCTTCCGAGTGTTCCAGGGCAAGGAAATAGGACGAAAATTCGTCCTAGGTCGTATCTTTTAAAGTTACCAGCTAGCTTTGGTGACGCCAGGGACGCCGCCCATAAGAGCTAGTTCGCGGAATGAGAGTCTCGAAACTTTGAACTTACGGAGAACGCCACGTGGACGACCTGTAAGCTTGCAACGATTTCTCAAGCGAACTGGTGAAGTGTCGCGCTTCATCTTGTTCAAAGCTGTACGTGCTTCATGGCGCTCTTCTTCTGTGAGGCTCATATCGCGCGCTTTTGCTTTAATCGCTTGGCGCTTTTCCCAATTTCGCTGTACTATAACTTCACGCTTATTTTGGCGGTTTACAACCGATTTTTTAGCCATTGATTTACCTTATGCTATTTAACCCTTGCAGGACCCTTCTGACGCTGTTTGCGTGTTGGGTCTTTTTTATTTATAACATACACGACACCTCTTCGGCGAACGATAACGTCACCTTTGGATTTGTCGGCTTTAACTGATGCTCGTACTTTCATGGAATTCCCTACAAAAATAGGACTAAACTTTACCTAGGGTGGGGATTTCTTTGCAACCAAAAAAGCTTCGCCCCAAAAAAAAAGGACCCAAAGGACATAAAGGACCTAAAGGACTAACAATAACCGTTAGTGCTGTCCTTCGTCCTTTATGTCCTTTTGGTCTTTTTGGTCCTTTTGTCCTTTTGGTCCTTCGTCCTTTTTTTACATTTATTGCATTTTTTTGCTTGCCGTCAAATGCCCTATATTCATATCATGTAGCCCAACATTTTTGAAGAAAGGGCTTATACATATGGTTAAACGCACATACCAGCCAAGTAAGAGAAAAAGAAAGCAAGTACACGGCTTTCGCAAGCGCATGCAGACGAAAAATGGACGAAAAGTCCTTGCATCACGCCGTAAAATCGGCCGCAAGCGTCTTATCGTAAATGCCTCTAGAGGATGATAGAGGCTTCATTCCTTAAGTCTCACCGGCTGCGTAAAAGCAGCCAGTTTCAATCTCTTTCAAAAAATTCCAATTCATTTCACGGCAAGGTGCTTTATATTGTCTGGAAGGCAAATGGCCTTTCGCATCCACGCCTAGGCATTACCGTAACCAAAAAATATGGCGACGCACACGTAAGAAACCGCTTTAAGCGTCTTGTTCGCGAAGGTTTTCGTACACTAATACCCAAAGATATTGGCTATGATATACTCGTACGCCCTAAAATGAATGGTAAAAGCACTGTGTTACCCTGCTTTAGTGAGGTGGTGGCAGACATTATGGCTTTTGTTAAGCAGCAGGCTACTTTGCAAAAAAAGACCAAAGGGACCAAAAGGACTAACAAAAACGTTTCTTGTTAGTCCTTTTGGTCCCTTTGGTCCTTTTGGTCCTTTTTTTTGGGACGAAGTTTATTTCTTATAGCCATCCAATGCGGCTTGGACCTTTTTAGCATAAGCTGCACCGCCGCCTTGCTGATAGCCCATTTGTTCTATCTTTTGGCCATCAGAATCGAGTATAATGACTGTTGGAAAGCCCTTTACACCAAATTCTTTGGAGAGTTTGCTATTTTGCTCTTTTGTTGTATGATCTTGTGGTGTGCTTCTTGGAAAGTCAACTTTCACAAAGACCATTTTAGAGCCAAGAGCCTGCTGAAACTCCGATGTGGAAAGGATTTGGCTATCCATTTTCATGCACCATGGGCACCAGTCGGAGCCTGTGAAGTACATAAATATGGGTTTGTTTTCGGCTTTTGCTTGACGCTTAGCAGCATCAAAGTTTGACGCCCAGGTTAATCCTGAAGTAGACTCAGAAACAGTTTGGGCTGCTGATTCAGCAGCAGAAAGCTGTCCAAAAGCAGCTATGAGGGCAGTTAAGAGTGTGTATAATTTCATAAATGGGACTCCTTATTTACGGAACCAAGTGTAGAAGATGAGGCTTTTTTTTGCATGAACTATCGGAAGACTATTATTATTCGCCATGCACGAGAGAATAAAAAAAAGTGCTCTCTAAGTGGACTAGAAGGAAGGAGCGACTTTAGCTTTTTTACCTATCCTGATTGTGCGTTAGGTAAAGAAGTGCTGCCTGATCTTACGGGTTATATTTTGCTAGATGTAGAAGGGGAGCCCCTAACTGCTAAAGACTGCTCTTCAGGATTTATTCTCCTAGATGGTACCTGGAGGCTTGCTGAAAAGATGCATAAAAATATAAAGGAGCTAGATGGTCTTCCCAAACGCTCAATTCCGTCGGGCTTTATAACCGCCTATCCAAGGCGTCAAGAAGACTGTCCCGATCCACAAGCGGGCTTAGCGTCAATAGAAGCTCTTTATATAGCCTATTTTGTGGCAGGACGTCCACTTGATGGACTTTTAGATGGGTATTACTGGAAAGATGCATTCTTAGAAAAGAATAGTAATAAGTTTTTTTAGTTGTCAGGCTTGACAGCAGAATATATTTATACTACACTGATTTTAAAATATAGTGGTATATCAAGATGATCGCACGTGAAATTATAAACCGGGCTGTTAAGCGTCTGGTGCAGACATACCATCCTCTAAAAATTTATCTTTTTGGCTCATATGCCTGGGGTAAGCCGACAGAGGAGAGTGATCTTGATTTGCTTATTGTAGTTGATCGATCTGACCAAAATGAATATCAAAGGTCAGTTGCAGGTCACTATGCCCTGTGGGGGCTCTTGGCATTGCAAAAGATCTCCTTGTGTATACTGAAAAAGAATTTGAAGCTGAGGCTGCCGATGTTACATCGCTTTGTCATAAAGTAACAAGAGAGGGCATCGAAGTATATGCAAAGCCATAAAGTTTGGATACGAAAAGCGAATCATGACCTTGCAGGTGCTAAGTTGCTTTTGCGTGAAGCAATCACAGACTTGGCAGTCTATCACGCGCATCAATGTGCAGAAAAGGCCTTAAAAGGCTTTCTCGCATTTAAACTTGCCCCTATTCAAAAGTCACATGATCTTGTAGTTCTTGCTGAGCTTTGTTGCAGTTATGATCCTTCTTTTGAAGAACTTAAGACTCTTATTGTAACGTTAAACCCGTTTGGGACTATTACGAGATATCTCAGCGATAGACCAGATCCTGACAATGAAATGACGCTGTCTGCCATTCAAAATGCGGAAATCGTCCTTGACTTTGTCAATTCGCGCCTTCTTGTGTAACATTGCATTGCAGAATTCTCCCATAAGCAGTATAATTTAAAGATTAAATTTTTTAATCTGAAATTTTGCCTATGGTTTCTACCCTCTTTGAGTATTTAGAGCTGTTCGACAACTTCATGTGGATGTATTTTGGCTTTCCAGCCATTATCCTGATGGGGCTTTATCTTTCGTTAAGTTCTGGCTTTGTTCAGCTACGCCGTCTTCCTGATGCGTGCAAGACATTCTTTAGGTTTCTTTTTAGACGTAAACATGAGTCTGATACTTCGCAGGATGAATGTGGTATTTCTCCTATGGCGGTCTTTTTTGCAGGCCTTGGCGGGTGTGTGGGAATAGGTAACGTTGTTGCCATTACGACTGCCGTTCAAATTGGAGGCCCCGGAGCCTGTTTCTGGATGTGGCTAACGGCAATAATTGGCTCGGTGATAAAGTACTCAGAGGTTTTCTTAGGCATCCGCTTTCGTATCAAAAAAAATAAGCGCTATTGTGGCGGGCCTATGCACTTTCTTACGCGGGCTTTTAACCCTACAATAGCAGGAATCTTCTGTGTCTTGATGTGTATCTATGGCGTTGAGATATTTCAATTCAGCGTAGTCACAAACAGCATTTCACATAACTTTGGCTTTGACAAAACTCTTGTCACATTTGCCCTTTTGGGGCTTGTTGTTCTGGCAGAGCTCGGGGGCATAAAGCGCGTTGGTGCTATCTGCACAACGGTTATCCCGCTCTTTATTGTGATCTATTTAGCTATGGGATCATATGTTCTTATAGCTTCTGCCTCAGAGCTTCCTCGCGTCTTTTTAGAAATTATTCATTCGGCATTTAACCCAATGGCAGCAATTGGCTCCTTTGCAGGAAGCTCCATCCTTCTAGCAATTTCTCAAGGGATGCGCCGTGGCTGCTATAGTTCTGATATTGGCGTTGGCTATGCCTCTATTATCCACTCAAGTACGCGGGTAAAAAATCCTGCTGAGCAGGCAGCGCTTGTGATCTTTGAGGTTTTCTTTGATACTTTTATCATCTGCACCATGAGCATAATGCTTGTTCTTGTAACCGGCACATGGAAAGAAGATATACTGCCTATGCACCTTGTGCAGAATGCTCTTGCTCACTACTTTCCTTATATGCACTACTTTATGCCCTTTTTCCTCTTTCTACTAGGTTATACAACGGTTATCACCTATTTTTCAGTGGGAATTAGAACGGCAGAACATGTGGGCCCAAAGTATGGACGCTTTGTGTACTATTGCTATAGCTTTGTAGTTTTATTCATCTTTTCCTTTGTAGAAACAAAAGAAGCGCTTATTGTGATGTCAATAGTTCAGGTGCTCTTGCTCGCCTTGAACCTTGCGGGAATATTCCGACTGAGAAAAGAAATTGGTTTTGACATAAGCACGCAAGAAACTGTAAAACCAGTTGAACAGCCAGCATGATAAGGATACTGTATGTATATTGTTCAAGTTGCCTCTGAAGTTGCTCCTATAGCAAAGGTTGGAGGTCTAGCGGATGTGATGATGGGGCTTAACCGAGAGCTTGCCCTTAAAGGTCACAGAGTAGAAATTGTCCTTCCGAAGTATGACTGCATCGATTCCAAAGGCTTAAAGCTAGAATGTCGACAAACAGGTGTCCGCACCTACTATAATCATGACTGGCATGAAAACACCATCTGGCATACCACTATCAATGGCAATCAAAGCTTAACACTTTTTGAAAGCCACCATCCAAGCATGTTCTTTGAGCGCGGCTGCATATATGGCTGCCATGACGATATCGAGCGCTTTTTATACTTTTCTCGTGCTGTCTTGGACTGGCTTTCGTTGCAGTCTGACACACCCGATATCATCCATATACACGACTGGGAAACAGCAGCTATTGCCTTTTTAATTCGGCAAGGGCCCTTTAAAAAACGCTTTGAAAAGACCCGCACTGTTCTTACTATCCATAACATTGCCTATCAGGGTCAGTGTAGAGTGGAAGACTTAGATAAGGTTGGCCTCGCTGGTGCCTGGTACGACGCTCCTGGAAGGCTTTTAGAAGATTTTGGCACTAATTTAAACCTCTTAAAGGGAGGTATTGTCTTTTCAGACTATACAACAACAGTATCTCCTACATACGCTAAAGAGGTGCTTACTCCGGAAGGTGGCAAAGGGCTGCAGCTTGCTCTAAAAGAAAACCTACATAAATTTTCGGGTATTCTGAATGGCATTGACTATAGCTACTGGAATCCTGAAAAAGACCCCATGATCTACTACCCCTACTCAACCCATGATCTTTCGGGTAAGGTGGCAAATGCTGCTACTCTTCGTGATGAGCTTGGCCTTGAGCAAACAAGTGAAAAACCCCTTGTTGTGGGCGTTACAAGGCTTGTGCAGCAAAAGGGAGTGGAGCTAATTAAGCATGCTCTTTTAAGCAGCCATAAAAAGGGGTATCAGTGTGTAATTTTGGGAACTACGCCAGATCCTGCCATTCACTACGACTTTGTAAACTTAGCCCAGAAGTATGCTGAGGATGCTGACATTCGCATTTTGCTTGCTCAGGAAGAAAGCCTTGCCCATAAGCTCTATGCATCAGCTGATATATTCCTAGTGCCCTCTCTTTTTGAACCATGTGGCTTAACGCAGCTTATTGCTTTAAAGTATGGCGCAATACCTGTCGTAAGAAAGACTGGTGGACTTATGGATACTGTTTTTGATGTGGACTATAGCGGCAGGCCCTTTGATGAGACAAATGGTTTTAGCTTTGATGATCCTGATACGACAGGCATAGATTCGGCACTCGATCGAGCAGTAGCTTTGTGGAAGAAGGATCGCGAGAAGTGGGAAAAGCTTATGATTCAGGCTATGCATCATGACTTTAGCTGGAATAGTTCTAGCGCCCTTTACGTTGATGTCTATAAAAAAATCCTTAAATCTGCATACAATCAGATAGCAGGTCATATATGAGTGAGCAAGTTGCGATACCTAATCAGAAGTTTGCAAAAAAGCTGGAGCGTATAGTTCGCCATCCCATTGGCGGGCCCACCTTTTTTAACGTGGCAAACTGCCTTACTTTCATGCGGATCTTTATAAGCCCTGTTTTTCTTTTGGTCTACTTGCAGCATGACTTTTTGGGC
>JAYRNE010000430.1:0-2213 GCA_041912355.1 Chlamydiales bacterium | reverse complement strand
CCTACCTGTGCCTTTAGCTGCAGCCATGATTGGCGGAGTTTCTCTCATTTCACTAGTTGCCGGCCACATTCTAGCAGAAAGAAAAAAGGCAGCTATTCAGGCAAATCTCAAGGCCTATGCAGATCATCTAAATTTTGAATGGACTGAAGAGCGTCTAAACAAAACCTGGTCTGAATTACATGATTTTCTACAGGAACGTATATACACTGAAGCTGCCAAATTTAATCACAATGAAGCTATGCAAGACGCATTTCTAGAAGAAGCAAGAGCTCTTGGGAAAAAGATCATGTCAGATATTTCAACCCCAGACCTTCCGATAAAATACGTCACTGGCTGGGCCTCAAACAATACGCGAAACCTCACAGGCTATATTGCTGCAGGCGCAGGCACGGTATCAATAGCCATTGCTACAGTGTTCTTAAGGCTCTTTGTGCTTAGAGGGTGATAAGACTTCCCAAAACCTTCTCTAGGAGGTATTTTGATTTATCAGCCCCTTCTAGCCAAGTGTCAAGGGCCTGTATAAGAAGCTCCTCTTTCATTTGGCCTTCTAGTAAAGAAGCCTTTGCAACCATAAGCTCGATATCATTCGGACTTTGCTGCAAGGCTTCATCATATAGCTCCTTCTTCACTTCTAGAAAATGAGGCTCGTCGCCTAATTGTTCAGCAAAACTTTTGGGATTCTTTATTATGGTACGAGCATGCGCAAGAAGTTTTAGGCTTAATTGAGCTGACAGAGGGTATAAAGTCTTTATAAGCTCACTATATATACCTACTTTATCCGTTCGTTCATCGTGCAGCTGTTGATGGCTTTTAAGCCTTGCTTCTATAAGGCTGATGATCCCCTCTTGTATGCGTTCATGGTTAAGAGCAAAGGTTGCGACACCCTTTATGTGCTGCACATAGAGCCTATCATTTGCAAGAGCTGGCAATGCAAGACGAACAAGCTCTAAAGAAATTTCAGGAAACCTCGTATGCATAGAGGAGGCCGCCTTTAGGAGCCTCTTTCTTCTTTCGATATATACCTCGTTATCTGCTTCCCTAATGCTATTCCAGTATGCAGCAACACTAGGAGCAAATTTTGAAAGCTGCTCTACAGCTACCTTTTTTTTACGCATCGCAAGTAGCGCCACTATCCATCGAGCACGAAAGACAAAATCCTCCTGAATATCCGCAGGAAGCTCTGTAGATTTAACTATAACGGCCCTGCGAATGGCGGCTTTTGCTTTAAATCTTGAGCTTTCTAAAGAGTCAATGTTTCTTTGCACGTAGCCTAAAAATTCTGTAGAGGGCTTATCTTTTTGAGGGGCCTCAAGCACCATAAGAGCCCCTTGTACGCATATCACGGGAAAGTCAGCGGCACTTCCTACGGCATTTGCGGCTTGAAAAAGGTTAAAAGCAATAAGCTCTTTAAAAAACTGTTTAGAGTGCTTAGCTTGTGTATCTACCTCTTTTGACCGGAGGGTATGAAAATAGTTGTGGAGATAGAAAAAACGCTCCTTATCTTTTATGACCATCGCCTTTATAGCAATCGATCGCAGAAGATCAAGCGTCTCAGAGTCTGCCTCTTTTCTTAGAGGAACGATTCCGGCAAGAAAGAGCTCTTTAGCTTTTGAAGAGTGCCTAGAAAGCCCCTTTAAGGATATATCAAGAAGCACATTTCCCCGCTGCACACCTGATAAAATTTCTTTTACTGCAGCTACTGACTCAAAAGTACGAGCGATTTTACAACATATTTTCTGATTTTTGCTTCCAGCCGCAAGAGCCCCTTTTAAGCACTCTTCCTGCCTTTCAGGAAAATGGGTAAACAAGGTGCAGTACGCGCGCGCCTTATGATCTACGTTTACTGTACGCTCTATAATAGAGATACACTCTTCAAATGCAAGCTTTGTAAACTGAAATATCGTTGTGATAAGAGCATCACAATCTTGCTCTTTAGGTAGGAGTTTTAAACAGGATGCTAAATGTGCACGTTCAGAAGATCTTCTTGCAAGCACAAGATGTGCCAAAAATGCTTCATTATTATAGTCACGTTCTTGACAAACCACTAAAGCACGCTGAAGTGATGAAACCATAATAACACCCATAAAATTACATACAATGCCCATTAAATTTGATGTAATTATGCAATAACTTCAAGGGTTATTTTCTTTAGATGGGGATGGCCTTACAAGGCCCACCTTGATTTAAATTTTACCATTACTTATAGTAAATTT
>JAYRNE010000429.1:0-1784 GCA_041912355.1 Chlamydiales bacterium | reverse complement strand
CGAAGCACACCCACATGCCCGTGCTTATCTTGGCAAGCGGCAAAAACCGCGTGAATGAAAAGGTAATCGAAAAGCACCTTAACGAAAAAATTGAAAAGGCCGATGCCGACTTTACGCGCTTTGTCACAGGCTTTGCAATTGGCGGCATTCCTCCAATTGGCCACAAGACGCCAATAAGCCATATCTTTATAGATCAAGACCTTGTCCATTACGATACTGTATGGGCAGCAGCGGGAACGCCCTTCGCGGTCTTTAGCATGCCGGCACGTGCACTTCAAGAGGTAACTCAAGGAGTAGTCGTCACCATAACATGAAAAAAGTATTTTGGGAGAATCCCTATCAAACAAGCCTTGAGACCTATGTTGCGAAGGTGGTTGGCAACAAAGTCCTCTTTACCGAAACAATAGCCTATTCTTTTTCTGGTGGCCAAGAAAGTGATACTGCTTACGTAAATGGCCTGCTTGTTCAGCATTCCGAAATGGATGGTACTGATATATTCTACACCCTGCCTGAAGGTCATAACCTCCATGTAGGGGATGCTGTTACCATGATAATAGACTGGCCAAGACGCTATAGGCTGATGAGGCTACATTTTGCGGCAGAGCTTGTGCTTGAGCTTGTCACGAAAAAATATGGCCTAGAAAAAGTAGGCGCTCACATAGCTGAAAGTAAGGCAAGAATAGACTTTGTCTATCCGAAGCATATCTCAGAGCTATTTGATGAGCTTCTCTTCGAATATAACGCGATAATTGCTGCTGACAGGTCTATAGTAACAGCCTTTAGCGATATAGCAACCCAACGCCGTTACTGGAAAATAGATGGCTTTGCCCAAGTTCCATGCGGCGGCACCCACGTAAAATCCACACGTGAAGTAGGCTACATCACCCTCAAGCGATCACGAGCCGCTAAAGGTGTAGAGCGTATAGAAATTAGACTTACAAGTTAAAAATAGAATAAAATAACTATTTTCCATTTTCATTTCTTTTTTAGTTTCGCCGATACTGTTGCCGAAAATGATATGCTCTGTTAATAAGATTCATTAATTAACGAGAGGTATTTTATGAATGTAGCAGCTGTGTCTCCAACAACTAGATTTCGCGAAAATACTGTTACACCAGCTGATACTACAAGGCAAGATCGAATAACTCGTTCATTGACGGTGGTATGGAATAGGAATTTATCGCCGCGAGAAGGGGGTACAAAGCCCAAAGTTTCAAATGTAGTGACAATTGGCGCAGTCCGTAGAGCAAGCGACAAAAATCTAAGGCGCAATTCGAGATCTAATTCCCTTTTTGACAATAGAAGCACCATAGAGTCTCCAAATGGATCTCCAAAGTTAGGTAGGTCCAAGGATCGACTTGCAAAAACTTTTGGAAACACAATCACGAGGGGAAGAGAGAAGGTAAGGGATGTCTTTTCAAATATCTTTCCAAAAAGACAACCAATTCAGAATGGCCTATCAACTACAGCAGCGTATGCTGATGATATTCTGCCTCCAAGTCCTAAATTGAGTTCTAAGGGTTCTTTAGATGAAATTTCTGCTTCTATAAGAGAAACAAACACGAGGATAAAAACTGCTTACGATAAACTTGCTGCCTCAATAACTAAATACACATTATCTGTTGAAGAAAAAAAGAAGCGCATAGCCACTTACATAGGAGGTGTTTGCGTTATTATTAAAGCACAAGTTTGCCATGGGGACCTTAAGCCTGAAAATATCTTATGGGACGATGAATCTTTTGTTATTAACGATTTTAGTGGTTCGATTTCCATTGAAGAAATGT
>JAYRNE010000428.1:0-7271 GCA_041912355.1 Chlamydiales bacterium | reverse complement strand
GGCAACGCTTAGGATGCTACATGATACCCTAGCAGGCTATCAGATAGAGACCTCTTGCCCCCTAGCATTACCAAGCCAGATTGATAGCTACTATGCCCTTACAAAGCCAGGCCCACTTTATGTTGATCGCGTAAAAAAGGTGCTTCTTGGCTGGAAAGAGGTGCCGGGGACTGAATTTGAGGTCCTTATTGTACAATTACCCCTTTATGAGTCTATTGAAGAAACTCTATGATAAATTATAAAAAAGTTCTTATAACTGCTGCCCTTCCCTACGCTAATGGCCCCATTCATTTTGGCCATATTGCAGGGGCCTACCTTCCTGCTGACATCTACTCGCGCTTTATTCGCCAAAAGGTAAAAGATACGCTCTTTATTTGCGGCTCTGATGAATATGGCATAGCTGTGGCCCTTAGTGCCGAGCTTGCAAAGCGTACCCCACAAGAGCATGTGGACATCTTTCACGCTATGGACCAAGAGCTCTTTAAAAAGATGCACATAGGCTTTGACCATTACTCAAGAACCACTTGGCCAGGCCACAAAGAGCTTACCCACCAGTACTTTAATGACCTTCTTAACAATGGCTATATCGAAAAGAAGGAAACTGAGCAGCTCTATTCTGAACAGGAAGATCGCTTTTTGGCAGATCGCTACGTAGTTGGTACCTGCCCGAAGTGTGGCTATGAGCAGGCAAGAGGGGATGAGTGTACTGCATGCGGCGCAAGCTTTGAAGCTATAGACCTTAAAAACCCCCGTTCAAAGCTTACTGGAAGCCCACTTACATTAAAAAAGACGACTCACTGGTTTTTGCGTTTAGACCTTTTTAAAGACAAGCTTTTGGCTTGGCTTGCAACTAAAGACTGGAAGAGTAACGTCGTAAACTTCATAAAAAGCTACATCCAGGACCTTCGTCCACGTGCCATCACTCGCGATATGAGCTGGGGTGTGCCTTTGCCTATTGAAGGCGTAACAGGTAAGGTGCTTTACGTGTGGTTTGATGCCCCTATAGGCTACTTAAGTGCTACGAAAGAGTGGGCAGAGCTTAACGGTGCGCCTGATAAATGGAAAGACTACTGGTGTGATAGCGAAACACACCTTGTCCAGTTTGTGGGTAAAGATAATATCCCCTTTCATGCTGCCATCTTTCCAGCAATGACGATGGGCCAAAATAAGCCCTACAAGGTTGTAGATGAGCTTCCGGCAAATGAGTTTTATAACTTAGAAGGCAAGCAGTTTAGTAAGTCTGACGGCTGGTATATAGACCTTGCAGACTTTTTAACGCGCTACTCACCAGAGCAGCTTCGCTACGCTATAGCCTCTAATGCCCCAGAAACTTCAGATTCTGAGTTTACATGGCGTGATTTTCAGATTAAGTGTAACACCGATCTAGTGGGCAAGTTTGGCAACTTTATTCACAGAACTCTTGTGTTTTTACAGAATAACTGCGGCGGAAAAGTGCCTCCACAAGGCACTCTTGATGAGCGTGATGCAGCCTTCCTTAGCAATATCCAGGCCTTAATGACAAAGATAGAAGAGGCCTATTCTGGCTTTCATGTAAGGCAGGCAAGTGGCCTTATCATGGAAATAGCTGCCCTTGGCAATGTCTACTTCGACGCTAAAAAACCATGGGTACTTGCTAAAAATGAAGCTACAAAGCCTGAAATGCAAACGGCAATTAACTTATGTCTTGAGTGCATAAAGTGCCTTGCCCTTGCAGCTTCGCCAGTATTACCTGAAACTACAGATAAAATTTGGGAGATGATTGGTCTTTCAAAACCTGCCTCGTGGGACGAGCGTAAGATTGAAAGGCTAACAGTTGGCAAAGAGTTGCCTCAACCCAAAACCCTCTTTACTAAAATAGAAGACGAACAAATTGCAAAGGAGATAGCCTTGCTTACAGCTAATTCTGAACATGTTTCAAGTGCCCAACATCCACCAGTAGCACCTAAAGAGCCAGAACATCCAACAACTCTTATCGGCATTGACGATGTGCGAAAGCTTGACCTTCGCGTAGGTAAAATTACCGCCTCGGAGCGTGTGCCAAAGAGCAAAAAGCTTTTAAAGCTTCAAGTGGATGCGGGTGATCATACTCGCACTATAGTATCCGGCATCGGTCATCAATTTGACCCGGAGAGCATTGTCGGCAAGCATATCGTGTTCATAGCCAACCTAAAACCTGCAACACTCATGGGGATAGAAAGCCAAGGTATGATTCTCTCTGGCTTATCGCCTGATGACCGTATGCAGCTTCTTGAGTTGCAGGAGTTGCCTCCAGGAAGCTCTGTGGGATAAAAAGGTGAAGCTTTGCTTCTTTTCATTGAGCTAAAATCTTATGCGGCATAAAGTGTGTACGTGTTAGCCACTATTGTTGTGGTTAAGACTAACAGACTTTAATAACAGAGGTTTTATTATGAAAAAATATATTAGCTTAGTTCTTTTTGCGTTTATTATGCAGTGTGCTTATGGATACAGCGACATTAACTATGGCGGCGGCTGCTGCAAAAAGAGTAAACCAACACTCTGTAACAAACATTGGGCCAAAAAAGACGGCCAGAAGAGAAACTGGAAACACCGTAAAAATTGGAAGAATCAAGGCGACAACAACGCCCCAGCTGCTGCTGAATAAATAGCAAAAAGGTAGCGTAGGCCTTAGCCTAGGCTACCTTTGCCGAAGGCTCTGGAGTGCGGGGCAGTAATGCACCGCTCTCAATTTATGCCAAAGTGTCTTGGCGGCAATGGGTTACAAATAGGATGTCGTTCAGGTTGCTTTAGCGTCTATGAGGTAATCGACTTAGGCATAAATTAAGAGCGGTGCATTACTGCCCCGCACTCCCAAATCCCTTCGGGCGGTTAAGGTCCAAACTCGAAGGTAGCGTAGGACTTAGTCTACGCTACTTGGATTCGCTACGGCAGACTTCCAAAGGATTTTTCTTGCCGGTGCGAAGGCCGGCCTTTTCTAGGATTTCCTTAAGAATTCGTAAAGCTTCATCATCTTTGGCTACTTCTTGTAGCACTTGCCCTAGTTCCTTTTTTACCTCATCGTGCTTTTCCCAGTTTATAGCTTTGCCGTGAATTTCAGCTAATAGCTTTCTGGCTTCGGCACCAGTTTTTGGAGGTCTTCGCTTTTTCATCATCTCTTTTATGCGATCAGCTACTGTTACAGCGGGCGAAGGGGGCTTTGTTGGTGGTGGTGTTTTACTTTTAGTTGGTGGGGTGGGGGTGGTATCCGTATCATCAGAAGAGATGCCGATATATTCCTTTATTGCTTTCGTAAAGACCTTTTGGGCTGCTTCGTTAATAAAGGCAACTTGGCCTTTGTAGGTCGACTTGGCGTCGGTGCTATGGATGGTTACACCGTCTGGCTTTACCTTCCAAAGCTCATCTTTATGAATATCCTGAATAGCGAGTGTTTCAGTAAAAATGCGGGCAAGACGCTCAAGTTCTGCACGGTTTGAGACTATTACTCCCTTGTTACGAACAATGCATTCCTTTTGGCCAATGTAGAGCTTGCCATCACTACGTACCTGGTAGTGGCTCTCTTTATTTGCAGGGTCGGCTAGGTTAAGTGTAAGGCCCTGAGGTGCTGTAATTGTCATGGCATAACTCCTTTAAAATAAAAATAAATTTTATCATATAATGAGAATAAAAGTCAATTATTTGTTATTCTTAGTTCCGAAGGAAGGTTGTCTATAAAGGCGTCAGTTGCTTTATGAATTAATTAATCGGGCTTTTAGGCCTGTATAGCGCAGCATCACATCTTCGTTTTTGACGGCGATGCCGATAGCTTTTTTGGTGCCGACTAAGAAGACGAGCTTTTTGCCGCGGGTGACGCCGGTGTAGAGGAGGTTTTTGGTGAGCAGCTTAAAGTGGGTGGTGTGGACGGGCATGACTACGCAGGGGCACTCACTGCCTTGGTACTTGTGGATGGAAACGGCGTAGGCGAGGACAAGCTCGTCAGTTTCTGTGAACTCATACTCTACAGATTTGTCATCCATCTGCACAAAAAAAGTCTCTTCTTCATGATCAATAGAAGAGATGTAGCCTATATCGCCATTATAGACATCTTTATTGTAGTTATTGCGAAGCTGCATGACCTTGTCGCCAATTCTAAAGATAAAGCCGGACTCCTTGGGGGTAAGCTTTTTCTGCAGGTCGCGATTGAGTGAGTCTATGCCGCAAATGCCCTTACGCATGGGCACAAGTACCTGTATATCCTTTTTAGAGTCCATGTAGTGGTCACGGGGGATTTTTGTAGTAACAAGCTCTACAATGGTACCTAACACATCTTCAGGTTCTTTTGCCTCCACAAAGAAAAAGTCGCATTTTCCAAATTTTGGGTCATGTTCCGTATAGGGCATCTGGCCTTCGTTGATGCGGTGGGCATTAAGGATAATCTTGGAGCCTGCAGCTTGGCGAAATATTGCGTTAAGGCGCGTTGTCGGAATGCAGCTAGAGCCAATAAGGTCCTTAAGGACACAACCTGGGCCTATGCTTGGAAGCTGGTTGACGTCGCCTATCAGCACTACTTTCGCGTGAGCTGGTATTGCCTTAAGAAGCTGGTACATAAGGTAGGTGTCTATCATGCTGGATTCATCGATGATGATAAGATCACATGTGAGGGGATTATCCCTATCATACTTAAAGCGGCCTTTTGTGAAGTCGTACTTCAATATGCGATGTATCGTTGAGGCGTACTTGTGGGTGATTTCGGCTAGTCTTTTAGCAGCCCTTCCTGTTGGGGCTGCAAGTATGATCCTATCTGTCAGCTTTTCAAATATGGCTACAAGAGCTTTTGTGATGGTGGATTTACCGGTACCGGGGCCGCCAGTGACAATGCAGACCTTTTCTTGCAAAACCTGGCGTACAGCCTGCTCTTGGAGGGGGGCAAAGTGTAGGTGAAGCTTTTCTTGCGACCATACTACTGCCTTATCAACATTCACCTCGCGAAGGGAAGATTTTGCATTTTGTAGCCTTTTAATTTCATTTGCAATGCCAGCTTCACTTACATAAAGGGGCTTTGACCATATGTAGTAGGTCTCATTTTGCTTTTGGAGCTCTATAGCCTCCGCCTGAAACATCCTGCCCACCTGCTGGCGGATAAGGTCGGCATCAACATGAAGGGATTCGTGTGCCTTTATGATAAAGGGCTCTAAGGGATAGCAGACATGGCCTTCACCAGATAGCTCATAGAGCACAAAGTCAATTCCTGCACTAATGCGCTCAGGGCTATCTTCTTTTAGGCCGACATTCTTTGCAATGGCATCTGCTAGGCGAAAGCCCATGCCATGAACCTCTTTGGCAAGGCTGTAGGGGTTTTGCTTAATTTTTTGTAGAGCCTCGGCACCATAGGCTTTTAGTATCTTTTTGGCATATGCGCGCGATATCCCATACCCCTGTAAAAAGACAAAAAGCTCTTTTAGTGCCTTCTGTTCTTGCCAGGAGGCTACAAGTCTATCAAGACGCTTTTGTCCAAGGCCGCTAATATCCTGTAAGAGGTGGGGCTGCTTGTCTATAACAGCAAGAGTGTCTTTGCCAAAGCGCTCTACAAGCCTTGCAGCAAAGGCTTTGCCAACACCGCGCACTGCTCCTGATGCTAAAAATTTTTCGATAGATCGAGCATCCTGCGGCAGCCGCATCTCATAGCTTTCAACCTCAAACTGCGCGCCATGTTTCGGGTGCATCTTCCATGAACCCTTGCAGCTAATGCTCTCACCCACCTGTATAGCAGGCAGAATGCCCGTAACGATAACGGGCTTTTTTTGGCCGGGGCATAGAAGGTGCGCCACCGTAAAAAAGGTTTCCGGATCACTAAAAGTAAGGTGCTCTACACAGCCAGTAAGTTCTTCCATAGCATAGGGAGTATACGTAAAAGAACGTTAACCTCGCTACTTTAAAATAGGCTAGCTGCCGATATGCCTAAGGCGGCAACTCCCAATAGAGCGTACCCTATAGCGTGTGTTTTTTTTGCTGCTTTAAAGGCTTGAGAAAGTGCCCAGCAGCCGCCTATTCCTGTAAGCACCGGAAGTGCAAAGCTAGCTATGCTAGGAACGGATGGTAGTGGCTTGGGTGTCCATTTTACTATAGTACGTCTTATTGGAGCCGTTTCTTGGCAGATCGTAGAGAGCATAGGAAGGTCTGTTATTGTTCCATTGACACTTGGAGCTTTACAGTCGCCATAGTAAATTTCAGGTAGTCCGCCAATGTTTAGCCGTTCGCAGGTTGCGCCATTTTGGTTAGAAACGGCGTGATACCAAAAATCGCTTCCTTCGGCTAGTCGTGATCCGTTCGTCGAAGTAGAATTCCAGTTAAGGATGGTGATATAATCTGCCCAAGCCGAATCAGCATGAGGCTTAATACGATATCCATTGAGTTCAAAACATTGAGAGCCTGTTGGTATTTGGCTGCAAACAGTTTTGGTTGTTACATTTACGGTTTGTCCAAGTATGCCTTTATTGTAGATAGTAGCTTTTGAAAGGTTGGTATTATCTGAAAATAGCTCTTTTGCCTTTTTAAGCGCTTCTTTTGCTGAAGCAAGGATGGCTGAATGGCATTTTGGCATATACCTTGCTTCTTTATTTGTTAGCGATACAGTATGCTTTGCGCTGCAAAGTGTGTGATCGAGTACTCTAGTTTGGATAGTCATTGTTAATTAGTCCTTATTACATTTTTAATTTAATAGCCACTCTGCTAAATGATCTAATTGATGCTCTATTGCAAGGTTAATTAGCAACTCTTTTGTTGGTGCTTCATGTTCGAGCAATTGGACCATAATAACACTACTAGCCTCCTTAGCAAGGTCTAAAGGTGTTTTACCGGCGCTATTGCGGGCATTTTTATTGGCACCAAGTTCTAGCAGGGCAAGTAGTTCAAAAATACCAAGAAGATGTTTTTTAGCAAATGCCTCTACAGCTCTATGCATAACCGTGTTACCAGTATCTTCAAATACTAATGTAAGTAATTGGGGATATTCTAGATAAAATGCATGTATTCGCTCATAGACATTTACGGGATTTTTATTAATTTCAATCCCAAGCTCTTTACCCTTTTGTAATAGACCCTCGGATGGGTCATAATTATTATTGTTATTATTGTTGTTGTTAATAACTGTAGGGGGAGCGGCTTGTGGCCTTATAAATACACTTTCTTTAGCTAGGTATTCTATTAATGCTTGATTGGAGTATTTACAAGCCAACGCAAGGAGAGTTTCTTTACTACATCTACTTTCTGCTAGTAATTCGACAATCAAAGGCATATCAAATTCCAATGCAAGCTCT
>JAYRNE010000427.1:0-7626 GCA_041912355.1 Chlamydiales bacterium | reverse complement strand
TATGAGCGGATCATCTAGTAGTTTTTTTATATCATCTGACTGTTCTAGATTGATGGTGGTATCAATAATAACAGTAAAGGGAACAGCCGCTAGTTTTTTTTCATACATTGCCTTCACTTGGCCCAAAATATTTTCTGGATGATAGTCGTTGCGTGATACCGAAATGTTATGGTGAAATTCGCACACAAAAACATCAAAAGGGGTACTAGGGACCTTCTCCATCGTCACGGACTCTTCAATACCTTTTTTATTAAAGGTGTCGCCATCAACTACTGAAACCTCGTAGGCTTTGGCATGTTGCACATTATCAAATTCTTCATAATAGGTGTCGTTCAAGAGAGCTACGTGTAACCTATTTGTGCCTTTTTGAGCTTCTATGCTAGCTAGTGCACTTGATAGACAGCGCATGGCCGATGGTTTGAGATAGGCACTTGATTTGCAATTGAGACCGGCTGGAATTAAAGACTGCATTCTACTTTGCACACTGCTTGCAAGGACCTGATCGTCGTGGGGAGATAAAATGGCAAGCATCATCTGTATTTCTTGATGCAAAAGCTCAATTTGGTTGTTAAATCTAGGGAAATTATTTTGATACACAATTGCCTCGTTCATAGCGTTGAGCATGCGAAAGTAGGAAATCTGTAAAAGGTCTTTTATGCCCTTATTTGTAAACTGCTCGTCAACCCGGCAAGTAGCTAGGCCTTGCAACAGTTTGACTGCAGCAAGCGGCAGCACTTTCAGGTAGGGGTGGGCATTGGGTTTACCGGAAAGCGCTTTAAATTTTTCTACCACAGGGTTTTTTAAAAACTCTGTAAAGCTTGCACATACAGTTGGAATGGTTGTGCCTTTTGTGGCGAGCTCCGCAACGGGAATGTGCAACTCTTCTAAAATTGTTTCTGGGTCTTTTAGGTTGAGCCAGGCCTGTTTGCCTTCATCCGGGCTCAATCGAAACCCATTATAGATAATCATTTCATTGACAGCGGCGCGGAATGGTTTATCATCTGCTATCTGATGTTGAAGCGATGTCAATTTTTGCATGTCAGGCATGTAAAGAATATCTTGGTCTTTATATTTGATAAACGCTATCGGTTTAATTGTATCTGTAAAAAAGTTAGAGAGCAATGAAGGGTCCATGGATGGATGCTGCTTTAGAAAGATCGCTGCCTCCTCTCTGCAAACATGTATAAGTTCTTTTATAAGCTCTTTAATTTCCTGAGGAGAGCGTATAGGTGAATGAAGGAGTTTAGATATGTCTAGAATTTCTTTTTTCGCTGTCTCTTTTTCCGACGGCTTTTGCAGCCGCTTTTGAAACCCTAACTTAATAAATGCTTTAAAATCATCTAAATGGTCACCGATTTGTGTTGGCCCATCATACTTATCCATCAACTCCCGAGCCATAACCTCACGAAGGTTTTGACTATTCACCAACTGAATTTCATAAGGTTGAACGTCCAAATCTTTTGCATAGGCGGCGCCTACAGTTGCCAAAAGTGGATTCGTCCAGCCACGATGGTAGGAATATTCCTGCTGAAGAAAGGGCGAAGCCTGAGTGTCAAAAGTCTGAATGCCCCAACTGGATGGCGGCGCGGCTTTGCTGTAACTTTGTAGTAGTACAAGAGAAAGCTGCTTTCGCACTTCTGGGTCTAGATCCTTTCTTCGTATATGTGAAATAAGCACAGCCTGATTTACAAACCATTCACGAAAAACGGGGGATATAGGTTTATCGGTTTTTTTACCTTCTAGCAGGCGGTTTTTGTCAAGAAACACACGATCACCTTGTGTAAAAGGTGATACAGCGGGAATTTTCACTTCTTTATTGGCATCTACAAGTAGGGCCTGCACCTTCTGGACGTCGCTTTCATTTACTGGAGATTTTGTGGCAATAACTGATATCACCGACTCCGCAATAAGCCTCTCGACATTGTTATATACCTTAAACCCTTGTGTAAAATTGCCTCGTGGAGGTACTGTAAGAACGACAGGGCGTAAGAGTGACTCTATTCCAAGTAGCAGGCGCTTTATGAAGGACTGTGGATGTATCTGCTCATTCATTTCAGCGCTTATAACACGTTTAAGTGATGCCTTAACCCATTCAGGCATTATATCCTTTTTAAAGATCTCAAAAATTTTGCCTTTGTTATAGGCATGAGCAGCAATTATCTGCAATGTCTTCTGCACTTCATCGCACGGTGAGTCATCAGTAGAAATAAGTGCGTTTAGGAGCGTTGGATTTGCAAGAATTTGATTAAGTATCTGTTCCTTTTCTTTGGCAGTGCATCTAGAAACTACGTCGACAAAAAGGCTGCAGTAGTCTGTAAGGTTTTCTGGTTTAAACGAATGCTGCATCTCGTAAAATCGCTTTTTTTCAATGCGTTGAACTGAGTCGAGTGTCTTTGCAAGCTCTCTTCTTGTTATGATTTTTTGAAAGATATCTGTAATTGCTGCAAAGCCAGAGCATTTTTTTGTAGGAGAGTCTTTAATAATCAAAGAAAAAGCGTTAAGTTTGTGAAGAGAGGATGCTGGAAGGTTTTCTTTTTGCTGTTCGGCCTGCTCGCGAATATATGCCAGCATGCCATTAACCGTAGAGGTGCTAAGAGACTCTACTGCTTCTTTAGTGTCAATTTTTTGAGCTGCCCTATAAGATGCCAACAGCGTTGTATAGTCAGAGTTTTGCACGCAGCTATTTAGGTCAAATGAACTCATTATTTTTCCCTATTGTCCATAGGTGATATATATAATTAAAATTATTAAATATCTAGGGGGTTTTGTAAAAGGGGGGAAGCCTTGAGACGTGTCACTCCTGCAAGAGTAGCACTACAGAGACGATAGCACTTTTTATTCATTTTTCATTTAATTATAAAAATAAATTGGTTTACCATTTTTTGCTAGATAAAAATTATAAAATTTGCTATAATATTATTCATTTAAAAGTAGGTGAATAGTATATGCATATTAGTAAGGATGATATCTGGAATTCAAGAATTGCATTTCCTCAAAATAGTGATGACCAAAGAAAGTATGCAGATGTTGTCGATGAGGTGGTACGTACTTTTCCTGATCATAAAACCTCTTGGCTTGAGGGCTTTGATCAGGCAATTCGTGCTCAGGTAGGAAGCCAAAACCTAGAAGCTGCTGTTAGAACACGACACCATTATACCTCCCGCTTTTATGTATGGACCCAAAAGCACCCTAAGTGGGCGCTTGTGCTAAAAATCCTCACTCTTGGCGCCACAATTCTTATAGCTAAATCAGGCGCTGAAAAATATTATAAGCAAGGGGTGCTTATACGCCTTGCTGAGTCTTGCGAGTCGATTGCTAAGGTACTACGCGATCGCAACAAAGAGATGAAGGCACGTCTTCAGAAGCTTTCGTGGGAGGAGCTTACAGCCCCCGCCCTTAAACCCCTTGTAGAAGAGCTTAGGCTTACTCAAGAGCACAAAGATGCAATGCGTAAGATTATAGAGGGCCTAGAGCTAAAATGTATTTTAGATATACGCGACAAAAAACTGAATGTTGATCAGATACTTGCAATGGTTGAAAATATCTGGGCAAAAGAGCAAAAACTGACTGTTGGCTTTATAAAAAGATTGAGAGATTTTCTTCCAAATTCCATTCTTGATACTCCACAAACCTACCAAGATGAAAAGCGTTATGCTACAGTAACAAAAATCTACCAATACGCCCAGGCCGAAAATGTACTTGCCGAGCTAAAAGCTGATAAAAAGGTCTATAGCGACGCTGCACAGTGGGAGAGTCTCTCGCGTAATATTCAAAAAAGTAGTATTGATCGAATGGTGAAAGAGAAGGCACGCTTTCAGCCGCTTCTTTCAAAAATAACAGATCAAACTAAAGGTGCCTTACAGGCGCACGTCTTTACTACTTTATCAGTTGAGAAAATGCGTGCAGCTGTTGAAGACGCTAAGCTTTTACGCTTGGAGTCTGCTCTGAAGGCTATTGTCAGCCATGTGAAAGAGAAGGTTCTCAAAGAGTCTCCTTTAGAGCTCTTTCACGACAAAAGCTTTAGAGCAATGATCGACATTTTGGGGCTACAGGGTGATGCCGATCGCGCCTATGCTTTTTTGCAGGGCCGTGAGCTTTATAGGAACATCAGTGAGCTTAAGAGTAGAAATGAACAGGGCTGGCAAGAAAGTGCTGTAAGCCTTATTCGCAATAGCCGCCAAGATACCCTTGAGCTTGAGCTTGAACGCCTAAGAGGGGCAAATGCAATAAAAGAGGAAGAATTGGCAAAGCTTAGAGATGCATTACAGAATGTTACTGTTGATAATGGTGTAAACAAGGCAATGTTGAGCGATCAGGCAAAAGTACTTTACATGCAAGCTCATGAAATTAAACGCATTTATGAAGGTACTCACCACGTTCTTTTGCATGCCCAGTCGCTTAAATGGTCGATTGTACCGATGCTGATTAAAGAATTAATAGCCCTGCAAGACCCTAAGAAAGACCTTCATCACTATAAGTTTTTACGCCCAGAAAAAGTCGAAACCATTTCTGATAGTTACTGGAACATGGTTTCTGGCTTAGTTGGGTATGTAAAAAACTTTCTAGGATATCTCGCAGGAATAAAAGAGCCGGCAACTGCTCAGGAATTTCTTGCGCACCAGCGTTCTAAGGGAGAGCCAATTAATGACGATAAAATTGAAATTAGAGAAAAGATTCTCTCTGTCGATGGCTATTTTTATAACTACTACCCGTGGGAGTCAGCGCTCTATTTCTTGATGAAGAACAATAACGTCTTAGCTAATGGTGGAGAGGCTCTGCAAAATATTCTTAAGTCAACGCTACGCCACTTCAAAAAAGATGCCTCAAATGAGCTTGTGGATGCTCTTGCTAGCCGCTTGTTAAAGAGTACAGACTTTACAACGAACATGGTAACGACAGGAAACCTCTACGTTATAGCCATCCCCAAAGAAAAGAGCGAAGAGATTCAGTACCGCGCTCACCCCTTTGGCAAGGAGTGTGGTTGCCATCCGGCTCATATGAGCGTGTTAGAAAAGCTCCAAAGGGGCGTACTTGATAATACTACCAAATGTAGTCATCTTTATAATGTACCACAAGTTCCTCAGTTTCGCATCTTCCTGCCAGCCCTAAAACCGGGCAACGGTAGCAAGATGTTCCGCCTAAATGCCCTAAAGCGCGATGACTGCCATAGCATTAAAGCCGTCGTCAAAGAGGTTGCGAAAACCCTCCAGACAGCGTAAAAAGGGCGAAAAGGGAGAGGATAAGATCACGAGCATTTTGCAAAATTCGGCGCTAGGTGATTTTTGAGCGATTTTGCAAGACTTATTCACCTTACCTCAGGGAATTTTCGGTCAGAAAAAAAAGTTAGCTTCGCTCTCTTTTGTGGCTCTTGCTTTTATGCATTAAAACAAGATAAGCATGATCGCAAGCGGCAGGATAGGTAGGATATTTTCAACGATAATAAGGATATAACGATATGAACGATATAAATATAAGTACATAATTTTTCTTTTTATCGTTTTTATCGTTATATCATTATTATCGTTGAGAATCTTGACCGAACAATTAACAACGCTGGAAAAGCGCTCGCCTGAGTTTTGCAAAAGGCTCTTATTCTGTCCTTTAGAGAAAGTCGAGTAGGCTTTGGTCTTTCACTAAATCTGTGGTGAGGGACGCTAAGAGGCCGCGTAAGGGGGCTGGGGCAATTGCTGTTTCTTTGAGGGTCCGTTTAAGTTCGGGCTTTAGGTTGCCGTCAGCTGGTGGTGATTTCTTTTCGATGAGCGCTTTTAGGAAATGCTTCAGCTTGTCGTCCGTTGCTTCATTTGTGAGGAAGGAGTAGAGCCTTCTATTTAGCGACAGGCGGAGCAGAAGTATGGTGCATACCTTAATCACAAAGTCCTTAATTCTGCCAAAGAAGCCGCCGGAAGGCTTTTCAGAGAGTTTTTTAAGCGCCACCTCTTCGGTGTATTTGTTAAAGAGCTTTTCGACACTTTTTGATGTAGGTGGAAGATGTCGTAGCGTCTCTACTTCCTTAAGCCGCGTTTTAATAGTTGCCTTATCGTCTGTAGACATCGAGATAAGGCGGTCTAATGCAAAATAGATGCGAGTTTCGTGTGAGGTAATTTCGGTAATTTGCTTTGTTAAGACTGCCTCAATTTTTTCCCAGGCGGTGTTTTGGATTACTTCGGGCAGTAAGAGCCCCTGTTGGTCATTTGGGAAGAGTACTTTTAGAAGGGCTTTGGCAAGTTCTTTAGGTGTGGGAGCTTTACCCCCTTGGTTAAGTGCTGGTAGGCTTGCTGCTAGGGCGTTTGTTAAATAGGTTGGTGTGAGACGATCTTTTAAAGTTGTTGTTATCTGCCCCACAAAGGCATTGAGATAGGTAGTGATTTCCTGATTGTTACCAATAGCCCCAAGTATTGTCTGTTCTATATCGCGAAGCCTTTCTCCATAGCCTAGTAACCCTTTATCAGGGGCTGTCTCTTCGGCATATCCACGTAAGAGGTTTTGCACAAAAGTTTGCGCTCGAGTGTCGCTTGCTGGTTTTATGGCTTTTACATCCTCTACAGTCTTGCCAACTTGCTCGACGTAGGGCATAAGGAACCATTCCACAATCTTTTCGTGGGTAACGGCCTTCTGTAAAAATTCTGGTAGAAGCTCTTTAAGGGACTGCTCTGGAAGAAGGAGTTTTAGCCACTCTACAGCTGCCTTTTCAGGTTTTTCCATCTTGTAGAGGCGAATAAATTCGTTTAACACTTCAAATAGGCGCTCTTGTTCAGTTTGGCCTTCTTTTGGGGTAAGCACCTGCTGGAGTATGATGTAGCCAAGTTTGTGGATGCTAGAGGCTGCTATTCGGTTTACAACAGGATCTTTAAGTAGTGTTTTTACAAGAGTATCTACATAGGGTGGAAACGTATCAGAAAGAGGCTTTTTACTGTCTGCAAGGTCATGTAAGGTTTTATCTAGGCCAGAGTTTTCTTCGGAGCTTACGGGGTTTAGGGTTTCAGCTACAAAGGTGTTTACGCCCTCTAGGCTGTTTATAAAGGCTTTTGCTTCATTATACTTATCATCTATTGCCGCTTCGCTTACGCGAATATCTTCGATAAAGTCGGCTAATGCCTTTGGGGCAACTTCTTTAACTATGGTTTTTCCGAGGGCAGTTTCAGAGAGCTCTTGTGGCAGAAGGGTATCAAGAAGCAGCTTAGCGCAAGATACATTATCACCTGCTTGATAGCTTGCTATGAGGGCTTTTACCTTTTCTAGTACTGGCTTTTCTTTCTCTTCGCTTATCAATTTTCCTACTGCTGTATAGACGAGCCGCTCCAAGACAGTGTTGCGAATAGTCTCGGTTGGTTTATCACAAAGAATGCCCTTAACAAAGGTGTCAAGAACGTCGGGGAGTTTTTTTGTAAGCCTTTCTTTATCGCTGCCTATTTCAACAAGGAGGTCTGCAACCTTATTCACTAAATACTCGTTTATAAATATCATCAGGCCATTATGTTCCTTGGCAAGATCTTTACCCAGGCGCTCTTTTTGCACGAGAACCCCTTGAGTCTTATGAACTGTCTCATAAAGCTTCATCGCAAGGCTTGCTGCACGATCTTTAGTAAAAATGGGAATGGCTTTTTTCCAGTCTTCATTCGGAATCTG